>DATCKT010000257.1:0-2827 GCA_036562195.1 Limnochordales bacterium | reverse complement strand
GGTCAAAGCCGCCTCCCTGCTCTCCCACGACAACCGCTTCCGCCTGCCGTAACACTGCCTGCTTGCCTGCCTGTTTGCCTGCCTTGTGCCTGCCTGCCACCTGTTCGCCGGCCTGCTTGCCCGCCGCGTGCTCGCCGGTTTGCCGCATCCGCACCTGCGCTGGCACATCCCCCCCTTTCCGAAAACCCGCCTGCGCCCCAAAAAACCTGGCGCCGTCAAACGGCCTGCCGCGCGTGCCGGGCCAGCACCGCCCGCACCCGCTGGGCCACCAGGTCGTCCTCGTCTTCCCGCAGCGGCCGCGGGTCGATCTGCACCATGTTGTGCTCCAGCAAATGATTGCGGGTCATGATGACCGGATCGCCGGCCTGCAGCTGGGCCACGAACTCCGCGGCCGTCAGCCCCGCCTCGGCCGGATCGAACGTCAGGCACAGCCGCGGGATGCCCCGTCCCGCCTCGACGCGCACCTCCAGCCGCACGCCAGGCCACTCCCCGATGGCCGCCGCCAGCCGCTCCACCCGGTCCCGCAAGCGACCCGAGTCGCCGTCCCTGCCGTACAGCTGCAGCGCCTTGATGAGGCCCAGGATGGACTCCTTGCCGATCTTCATGGCCCGGCCGATGCCCTTGTTCTGGGCGGCGCACGCGGCGACCAGCTCCCGCCGCCCCACCACGATCCCGGAGGTGGGAGCGCCGAAGGCCTTGTGGCCGCTGTAGATGACCAGGTCCGCGCCGGCCCGGATGTACTTCGTCAGATCCCCTTCCGCCGCTGCGTCCACAATGACCGGGATGCCGCGCCGGTGGGCGGCGGCCACCACGGTTTCCAGGGGGAGCATGCCTGATGAGACCGTGTGGTGGGAGACGACAAACATGACGGCGGCCACGTCGTCGGTCAGGTTGCCTTCCAGGTGGTACAGCTCCGTCTTGTTGACCGAACCCACCTCCACCGGCACCCCGCCGCCCAGCTGGATCATCTGCAGGATCTGGGCCCCGAAGCTCACCGAGTGGCCCCGCTGGATGACGACCTTGCGGCGCGGCGTGTCGACGAACGGGACCTTCTCAACCTGGACCGGATCGCCCAGGGTCACGGCCGCCGCCACACCGATGGCGATACCCGCCGCCGAGCAGCTGGTGACGAAGCCGGCTTCCGCGCCGGACACCTGGGCCAAGAAGCGGCCCGCGGCCTCGTGCAGCTGGTCCATCAGGACGTACTGCTGCGCTGCCTCGGCGATGGCCGCGGCCACCTCCGGGTGTACCGCCGACGCGCCGAGGGCTGTAAGCTTGCCCGCGGCGTTGATCACCCGCGGCAGGCCCAATGGGTTCTGTGTGCTCATGGGTGAGCTCCCCCTGTACCTTGAGATCGTTGATCCGGCCCCAAGCCGTCCTCTCCCGGCCTCAGGCCGGCCCAAAGCGACTCGCGCCATTCGAGAAACCGGCGATAGCACTGCTCGTACGCCGCCTGGTGCTCCGGGACGGGAGGCGTGGGCTCCGTCAGGCGCACCATGCGCCGGACCGCGTCCACCAGGCTAGGCCACCGCCCCAGGGCCACCCAGCCGATGACAGCGGCGCCTAAGCCGGTCTCCCTGCCCGTCTCCTCCGTGCCCCGCACCGGGAGACCCGTCACGTCGGCCAGGATCTGCCGGTACAGCGGCGCCGTGGACACCCGGCCCGTCACGGTCAGCGCAGCCAGCGGCACGGCCTGCTGCAGCACTTCCACCAGGGACCGCACCACGAAGACGGTGCCCTCCACCACCGCCCTGGCGAAATGGGCCCGGCGGTGCCCGGCCGAAACGCCGATGAAGCGGGCCATCCCGGGCGGCATGAACGCCGGGCTCCGCTCGCCGAAAACGTAGGGCAGAAACAAAAGCCCATCGGCGCCCGGCCCCACCGCGGCCGCTTCGCCCAAGAGGCGCTCGACGGCGCTGCGGTCGTCATAAAAGGCCTCGGCGAACCACGCCAGGACGGCGCCTGCGTTGTTGGTGGCCAGGTTGCTCACCCACAGATGGTCCGCCGACGGGTACAGCGCCGTGCGCATGGCGGGGTCCGGCGCCGGCCCGGCGGTCACCACCCGCACCGCGGCGCTGGTGCCCACGTTGCAGGTGGCCATCCCCACCGCAGCGGCACCCGCACCCAGGTTGGCGCAGACGCCGTCGCCCGCGCCGACGATCACCGAAAGGGAAGCCGGAGGCCCAGCGAGACCCAACTCGGCCGCGGCCTCGGGCCGCAATGGTACTGCGGTCACCGAGGGCACGACCCGGGGCAATCGCTCCCGCGGCAGCTCCAGCCACCGCAAAAGCTCATCGTCCCAATCCCGGGTGGCCACGTTCATGAGCTGCGTCGCCCCGGCGGTGGACGGGTCGGTCAGCGGCTCAGCCGTCAGCCGCCAGCACACGTAATCCTTGGGTGAGAAACACCAGCCCACGTTTTCCCATGGGTTGCCCGCGGCGGATGCCCCGGGGCCGGGGCCGGGCGAGCCGGCAGATCGACTGCCGCCAGCCCCCCGCTTGAACCAGAGCAGTTTGGGCAACGAGTAATGGGGCCGGGGCGGGCACCCCGTGCGTTCATAGAGCTGCCACCCGCCGAACGTCTCCTCCACCAGGCCCGCTTCGGCCACCGCCCGCACGTCCATCCACGGCAGCGCAGGCGCGAGGGGCCGGCCGTCCCGGCCGACCAGCACGAGCCCGGCCATTTGCGCCGTGAGGCTGATGCCCGCGATCCGCTGCGGGTCGCCAAGGCCCTGCAGCATCTGGCGGAACGCCGTGACCACCGCCTGCCACCACTCGGATGGGTCCTGCTCCACCCACCCCGGCTGCGGAGAACGGGTCGGGTACGT
>DATCKT010000255.1:0-1778 GCA_036562195.1 Limnochordales bacterium | reverse complement strand
GTCCATATGTACTCATCGCCGGGAACGGGTGCGGTGCCTTCCCGGTGATCTTCGCTCCTCATGCTATCTTCGTTGCCCGGCGCGCTGGTCCACCGTCCATCCGCCGGCTGGACCACAGGCCTGCGGCGGCTGTGCTGGCTGCGGCTTAGTCCGGCGCCGGGGCCTGTTCCTGCGCAAAGGAGGGGGCCGGCCCCCCGCCAGCGGGCGCCTCCTGGGGTTGCACCGGCATCGCCGCGTCCAGCTCCTCCAGCCACTGGCTGGCCCGCACCCGCACCGTGCGAGTGTCCTCCTCCACCGCCTCCAGGACCACCAGCGAGACGTAGTCCCGTACCAGCTTCTGCCGGGGCTCCAGGGTTTCAATGAGGACGCCGACGCCCACCACCGGCGCCCGGAATTCGTCCATCAGGTCCACCAGGCCCCGGGCCGTGCCGCCGGCCTTCATGAAATCGTCGATGACCAGCACCCGGGTGCCCGGCTCGATGGCCCGCCGGGACAAGGACATGGTTTCGATGCGGCGGGCGGAACCGGAGACGTAGTTCATGGTCAGCACGGTGCCCTCGCTCAGGCGGGTTGAGCGGCGCACGATGGCCAGCGGGACATTCAAGGCGCGTGCCGTCATGAGGGCAATGGGGATGCCGCGGGTTTCCACCGTCACCACGGCCTGCGGTTCCCGCTCGTAGAAGCGGGTGGCAAACAGTTCTCCAATCCGGGCGAGCAAGTATGGCGAGGCGACGATGTCGCTCATGTACAGGAAGCCGCCGGGCAGGATGCGCTGGGGGTCCGACAGGGTTTCCACCAGCTGGTTGGCGACGGCGCGCATGGCCGCGGGCGTCATCAGCGGAACGTAGCGCACCCCGCCCGCCGCGCCCGGCAGCGTCTCCACCCGTCCAAGGCCGAGGCGCCCAAACGCCTCGCGAATCAGGGCGATGTCTTCGCTCAGGGTGGACTTGGCTGCGCCCAGCAGCTGCCCCAACTCGGCGAGGGTGATGATCTGATGCGGGCGGTCCACCAGCAGTTTCGTGACCGCGCTGATCCGCTCGCTCCGACGCACAGGTCCTTCCCTCCCTGCCCGGCCTGCGCCCGCGACCGGGGGCACCCGCCTGTGGATGCCGCTGGCTGGTTCCCGCTGGTGGGCCCGCCGAGGACCTCCGGACGGGTCCCGCGCCGGGTCGCCCGCCGGGGCCTGCCGCCCGGCTAGCTCCTGGCCAGCATCCGGTGCGCCAGCTCCAGATCCTCCGGCTTGTCCACGTCGAAACCGATTTCGGCGTAGGGCACTTCGATGATGGCTCCGTTGATGCCGAGCCGCTCCCGCACCACCCGTTCGATGTCCGCCGCTTCCAGCCGGCGGGTCAAGAATCTGATGATGAAACCGAGCCCGAGCAGGCGGGCCATGCGCACCGGGTCCTTGCGCAGCGCCACGGCCTGCTCAAACAGCTCCCGCTGCTTGAGCAGGACCGCGGGCGACAGCAGCACGCAATTGCCGCCGGTGTAGGAGCCGCTGCGCAGCCGGACGTAGGTGCGCCGCTGCCCCGGAAACCGGGCTTCGCTGTTCTCACGGCTCACCATCGGGTAAAACGCGTCCAGGGCCCGCGGCCCCGCCGCGGCGTCCCGCCGGCGGCAGCGGTCCAAAAAGTCCTCGATGGCCGCCGCCGTCACCAGCGGGATGTCCGACGTGACCACCAAAAGCCGGCTGCCGGGGCCGCCGGTCCCCGCGGCGCTGGCGGCCTCGCCGTTGGCCAAAAGCACCCGGGCTCCGTGCTCCAGGTTGTCCAGTAGGC
>DATCKT010000254.1:0-1602 GCA_036562195.1 Limnochordales bacterium | reverse complement strand
ACCCCACGCTTCCAGCTGCTCAATCGCGTCTTCCGCCCCCCTGCAGACAGCCACCGCCCAGCCCCGCCGTGCCAGCTCCGCCAGCCACTGCAGCTGCGCCTGTGTCGCCCGCCCGCCCCTCCGGCGCTTCAGCTCCAGCGCCGCCCCGCGCCGTCCCGGATCCTTCGGCGGCGGATCGAAAATCAGCAGGTCCGGTACGCCCGGCTGCACCCCCAGCCCACGGAAGATCGCCGCCTCCACCCGCCGCCGGTAGCCTCCGTTGGGGACATGAGCAAACAGGATGCCGTGCCACCGCAGCCACTCGACGACCACCCGCTGCTCCTGCTCCTCCGTCGGCACCCCGACCGTCCGCCGCGCCATCACCGCATATCCTCCCGTGCCCCCAACCGTCCAAGGCGTCGCAACCTCGCCCGGCACCGCAGGCAGGTGACGTCTTCCGCCATGCCGGGGACCCGTGCCCTCGGCCACCGTAGCCATATCGGCTTGTCTTCTTGGCTGACGAGCCGCCAGCCGCACAGCGTGACGTCGGCATCGCCCTCCACCGCGTGCAGCTGCCGCCCGTAAACGATCCAGATGCGCGTGTCCGTCATGCCGACTCCCCCTTCGGCTCCCATTGCGTGCAGCCAAACTCCCGATGCGTCACCAGCACCGCGTAGTAGGACTCAGCGTCTGCGGCATACGCCTTCGTCTCCCGAACCGGCCGGCCGGCATCCGACTCCGACAGCTTGCAGTCGCCCCACTGCGCCGAGCGAAGGCCTCTGCAGTCCCACCACTTGCACGTCCAGCAGCGCTTGCGCATCGGCCTCCCCCTCCCTCTCAGGCCGGCTCTGCCCGCCTCATCTCCACGCACTCGAACCTCTGGACGTGCCGGAGGAACACCAGCGACACCTCCCCAATCGCCCCATTCCGCTGCTTGCCAATCGTGCACCGCACCAACGACTCGTCCTGCCCGTCCCGCCACAGGAACAGCACCACATCCGCGTCCTGCTCGATCGCCCCCGACTCCCGCAAATCCGCCAGCGTCGGCCGCTGCGCCTCCTCCGCCCGCCGGTTCAACTGCGCCGCGCACAGCACAGGCACATCCAGCTCCATCGCCATCGCCTTGAGCTTCCGGCTGATCTCCCCCACCTGCTCCGCCCGGCTCTGCCCCGGCACCCGCGGCTCCTCCACGATCTGCAGGTAGTCCACCAGGACCAGGGCCAGCCCCCGCCGCCGCTGCATCACCCGCGCATAGGCCAGCATCTGCTCCACCGTCAGCCGCGGCGAATCCACCACGTGCAGCGGCACCTCGCTCTGCTCCGGGACCGCCTTGTAGATCGCCTCCCACTCCCCCTGGGAGAGCCAGCCCTTTCGCAACAAACTCGCATTGGTCCCCGTCTCCGCCGCCACCACCCGCAGCGCCAGCTGCCGACGGCTCTGCTCCAGCGAGTAGAACAGGACCGGCTTCCCATCCCGGGCCACGTGCTGCGCCACCGTAAGAAGAAACGCCGTCTTGCCCGTCCCCGGCCGGGCCGCCACAATGCTCAGCTCCGCCGGCCACAGCCCCCCATCCAGCCGCTCGTCCAAGTCCACCAGCCCCGTCGGGACCGCCTCCTGCACCCC
>DATCKT010000207.1:0-7778 GCA_036562195.1 Limnochordales bacterium | reverse complement strand
CTTCTCGGTCTCATACTCCACGTGCGAGGTGTTGATCGTAATCCCGCGCTCCCGCTCCTCGGGCGCGTTGTCGATCTCCTCGAACTTCTTCTTCTGCGCCAGGCCCTTCCACGCCAGGTACGCCGTGATGGCCGCCGTCGTGGTCGTCTTGCCGTGGTCCACGTGCCCGATGGTGCCCACGTTGACGTGCGGCTTCGTGCGCTCAAACTTCTGCTTCGCCATGCGTTTCCACTCCTTTGCAGCGTGCGCCCCGAGCGGGCTTACAAAGGATCGTCGTCAGAAATCCGGGCATAGTATTCGCTCCGTTGCCAAGTTTTCCTTCCCGGTGCGCCCGCTCGCCGGCGGGCCCGGCTGCGCTCCGGGCGAGGCGCCCCGGCACCGGGGAAGGTCCGGATGGGCCGACAGGAAACCAGCTCCTAGACCAGGAAGTTGTGGTTATGCCTGCCCGCGGCGGGTCGTTGGGCCCGCCCCTCATCCACGACCTGATTCTCCGCCGGGTTGTAGGAGGCGGTTTCCGGACCGCGATGGACCGCCTAGATATAAGATGAGCCGCCTATATATAATCGGTAGGTTTGCTGTGACGCACGACCGGGCGGCCGCAGCGGCTCCGGACCCGCGATGGACCGCCCTCAACCCGTCACGGCAGATCCGGCCGGCGGCCCTCACCGGCGCCGGCTTCCCCCGGGCGGCCCAGGGTCTTTCGCAAGCAGGAAAACGAACCGCGGGCGCGGGTCACCGCGACCGACAGGGCGGGAGGCGGGAATGGATGAAACCGACGGCACGCGCGGCAAGACACGTGGTGGTCCTGGCCATCGCCATCCTTCTTGCCTGCACCCCGTGGGCCGCGGCCCACGCGGACTCAGGCGAACGACCCACCGTCGCCTTGGCGCTGGGAGGGGGGGCAGCCCGCGGTTTGAGCCACATCGGGTTGCTTAAGGCCTTGGAGGAGGCGGGCATCCCGGTGGACATGCTGGTGGGCACCAGCATGGGCAGCCTGGTGGCCGGGATGTACGCCAGCGGGCTGTCCGTAGACAACCTGACGTATCTGGTTACCGCGGTGGACCTGGGCGAACTGTTCGAGCCCTTGGTGCCGCCTCGCGGCGGGCTTGTCAGCGCCGAGCGGCTTGGCTGGTTTTTGGACGCCATCACCGGCGGCGCCACCTTCGACGCGCTGCCCATCCCGTTCTACGCGGTCGTGACGCATCTGGAATCGGGCCGTGAGGTGGTGTGGCACCGGGGACCCATCAGCCGGGGCATGCTGGCCAGCATGGCCATCCCCGGCGCTTTCCCGCCGGTGGAACTGGACGGCGAGTACTACGTGGACGGCGGCGTCGCCAGCATGGTGCCCGTGGAGGCGGCCCGGCGGCTGGGCGCGGATGTGGTGATCGCTGTGGACGTGCGGGGCCGCCGGACGACGGCGGTGGACGTGAACAGCCCGCTGGACGTGCTCAACACCGCCCTGGGCCACATGCTGCGGGCCAATGCCGACGCCCAGCTGGCCCTGGCCGACGTGGTCGTGCTCCCCGACATCCCCGCCGAAGCCCACATGGAGTACGACCGGGCCGAAGAGTTCATCGCGGCGGGGTATGCGGCGGCCCAGGAAGCTCTGCCCCACATCCGCTCTGTGCTGCTGGCGCTGGACCCGGACTTCCCCTTCGGTGCGAAACCGCCCAATGAGGGGTTGCCGGCGGCGGACTTCGCGGCGCGCGTCGAGGAGGCCTTGGCTGCCGCCACCGCGGACGTGCAAGTGCTGCAGCTCGCCGCGCTGCCCGCCTATGAAGTGCGCACCGACGGCGCGCCCGGCCTGCAGTTGGGCGTCAGGCTGCCGCTCATGCGCGCCGGGCAGCAACCTGTCTACGGCATCTACTCCCTGGCAACCGGGGGAGGCACGTGGGTCCACACCGTCGGCCTGGGCGTGGGAACCTGCCAATTGCTCTGCGGCGCCGTCTTCCTGCGCCACGGGATGGACAGCCAGCGCTGGAGCCCCGGCATCGTCTTGAAGGGCCTCACCCGCAACGCGGACTACTGGCTAGAGTGGGAAAGCCAGGCCGCGGGGACCGGCGCCGGCTGGGTGACCGCGCTACAGTTCCCGGCCACCGGCAAGGCCATCGCCAGCGGGCGGCAGCTGCACGTGCAGCTGGCCCGCGACCCCCGCGGGTTGTACGGCCCACCCCGCTCTGCCGTCCGCGGCGACGCCGTGGCCCGCTGGTACTTGCCGGCCGAGAAACGAAATCTCTTTGGTTTCGTGCGGGGAGCCACCCATTGGTACTGGGGCGTGGGTGCGTCGGCCACTTGGAACGGCGCAGCGCGGGTGACGCCCGTGCTGGAAGTGGGCGTGGTGCTGGACGAGCACGTCTTTGGCCTGCACCCGGTGCGGCTGCGGGCGGGGTTGACGTACCGGGGCGATCACTTGTGGGCGCTGCGCCTGTCGGTGGGCGAGTGAAACGCGAGGGGATTGGTCAAAGCCTGGTGCAGTCGCTGCACCGCGCGCTCCAGGTGGCGGTAGTAGGTGGCCCGGCTGACGTGCAGCTGGGCCGCCGCCGCGACCGGCGACAAGCCCCGCCAGGCGGCCCCCTCCAGCACCGCCCGATCGTAGTCGGTGAGGGGTGGTGGCAGCGGCCCGCGTCCCGTCACCATCCGCAGCATCTGCTCCCGCAGCGCGTCGGGTTCCCAGCCCAGAACGGCGGGCAAGGGGCTGCTCCGCCAGGCGTCCGCGTCGTGCAGCGCCAGGAGAAGCCGGCGCAGCTCCGACAAGGGCACCAGGGTGCGCGACACGAAATCCGCCCCAGGGCCATCCACCACCTGCAACAGCGAAACGACCCACGGCCCAAAACGGCCGTCGCGCAGGTCGAGCACAAACAAGCGCTCCGGGCCGGCTTGGAGCCCAGCGCCGTCGCGCGGCTTGTGCCGAGCGCTCACCGCGGCACTGCCGCGCCCGTTGGCGGACGCCGGGCCCGGCACACCGGCCGCGCCCGGCGCTTTCAAAGTAGACACGTAAGGGACGAAGCCCAGTCCCGAGAGCAACCGCACCAGGTCCGGGTTGGTGCCTCCCACGAGGGCCCGGGTGCCTTCACCCAGGTGGGCCAGCCCGTCCCGGATGCTCAGCCCCACCAGCTCCTGGCTCGTGTACTCTTTATGGTACAGATCGCGCCCCAGCATCAGCGCCAAGTACGTGTCGGCGTGCTCGGGCGCCAAGGAGGCCAAGTGCTTATATTCGTCGGGCAAGTGCCGCTCCAGGGCGCCGGGCGCCACCGCGTCCAGGCAAGCCACGGTTTCCCTCGACAGGAGCACCGCGCACAAGAACCCGGCCGGCCGGCCGTCGCTTCCGGCCACGACCCGGCAACTCTCCGGGAAGTCGTGCACCAGGCGCGTCAGCAGCCGCGCGTAGGCCTCGGGTTCGTCCAGGAGGAACGGCTGGCGTCCCCATCCTCGCAGCAACTGGAGGAGGACCGGTAGATCGTCCTTCTGGGCGGCGCGGATGGGGCCCAGGGGCGTGGCCGAGAGTATGGCGTAGGACGCTACCGAGGGCAGGGCGTCCGCGCAGACCGCGAGGAGCGCGGCCGCGATCGCGCCTCGCGCCGCGGGCGACGCTTCGGCCAGCCTCTCCAGCAGTACCGCAACGACGCGCCGCCGCGTCCGGCGGAACTGGGCCGGATCCCGCTGCCGCAGTTCGGCCATCAAAAAACGCTGCGCCACCTCGTGCAGGCGAAACCCGGTCGCCGTGGGTTGGACGAAGGACAGCCGGGTCAGGGCCACCAGGAGCCGCAACGGCACAGGTTTCCCCAGCACGCGCCCCAACAGCTCGGCGTCGGCCTCGGGCACACACGCCAGCACGTCCAGGACCCGCGCCAACTCCTCCCCTGCGACCTCCCGCAGGAGGTTGGCACTGACCACTTCCATGGCTGCCTCGCCGACGACGGCGCCCAGCGGAGCCCGGCGGGTGTAGGCGTCCGCCGCCACCGACAGGGCCAAGGGGAGGCCGCCCGTCTGGCGCACCAAGTGCTCGATGTTCTGTTCCCTGACCCCAGCCCGGCGCAGGTACTCGCGGGCCTCGGCACGGGAAAAGGGCTCCAGGGGGAACGCCCTCACCCGTTTGCGCCACACGGGATTGGTGTGCCAGCCTTCGGGTAAGCGCTGCCGCGAGGCGAGCACCACCAGATGACCCCTGGTCGGCAGCTCAGCCAGGAAACCTTCCCGGAACCAGCCGTCCAGGGCTTCCAGCTCCTCGTAGTTGTCCACACACCACACGGTGCGGGGGCCAGCCGCGCGCACAAACGCGGCGACCCGCCTGGGCGCCTGCGCCAGTTCGGGCCCCACGTCCAAGACAGTCAGCAAGCATTGGAGGAAACCGGCAGGGGTGCGAGTGCAGGCCCGGCCGTCGATCCAGACCGCGGTCGCGCCGGCTCGCCGGGCCCGCTCTACGATTTGCCTCACAAGGGTGGACTTGCCGATCCCGCCCATTCCCGTAACCGAAAAGACACACGTGGGAGCTTGCGCCGTGGCCAACCACTGGTCCACCGCGGCCAATTCCCGCTGGCGGCCGACAAACAGGTGCTCCCACTCCCGGGTGTGGGCGTCGTGCAGTTTTTCCAACCCCATCCTCCGGCGTCAGCCTGGTTGCCCCGGGGGTCAACGCCGAACGAGGGGGGGTTCGACCTTGAAGGAGGACCATCCTGCCGACCCCAGCCCCGGCGGCGCTCCAGGCACGGGCCATAGTCCCCTAATTCCTGCACCAACACCGTAACCTCTGCCCTGTCCCCAAGCCGGACCCGCAGGAAATGTGCCGCGAACGCCCCGGCGACTCCCGAGCCGCCGATCCCTGTCTGCAGGCGCTGCGACCCATTTCCCGCGGCGCCGGCTCCCCCCCCCGACAAGGCTGTTTGCAACGTGATTATACCGTGGGTCGTCACAGGCGGAGTCTCAAGACCGTCTCATATCGACGACTGGGTGCCCCTGGTTCTGCTGGTATTGTTCGCAACACGCCGCGTGCACCCATTGCCGGGAGCAGGCCGGCTCGAATGGCGCCGGCAAACGCAAATAGCGAAGGCGGCGGGTTGCCCCGCCGCCCTGCTCTTCTTTGGCCTACTCCCCGTCGCTAGTCCGGTGACGTCCCCGCTGCACGTCCGCTACGTTCCCTGGTCCTAGAACCGGAACTGTACGCTGCCGTGAACGAAGTGGTTTAGCGCCCCCCGCCGGAACTCGCCTTCATACTGCAGCGTCCAGCTCATGCTGCCCTCCGTCTGCATACCGGCCAGCCGCAAGCCGACTTGCACCGCACCCGCCGACCGGCTCCGGCCCTCGATGACCATCGCATCGGAATCCTCCGCCGTGCTGCCGCCCGTCCCGGCGAACCGCGCCAGCATCTTGCGCTCCGGTGAGGTGAACTCGTGCACGTAGCTGGCCCACAGCGACCGCTCCAGCTGCCAACCCTCCTCCGTCGTCACCGGCGCAAACCGCACCCGCACGCCCAGCTCGCCCCGGAGCACGCTGCTCTCGTACCGCTCCAGCGCCAGGTTGGCCTCGTCCGCGCCGTCCTCTACCACCGCATCCCGGCTCAGCGTCATCCACGACACGCCTACGACGGGGTCAATCACGCGCGGGCCCTCGACGCTGCGGTTGCCTTCGCCCCGCACCGCCACCAGCACCTGCTGACCGTTGTAGCGGCTCTTCGCCGTCCGCTCGAACAGGTCCTCGCCGTTGCCCACGGAAATGTGCCGCTCCGTGTCGTAACGAGCCTTCCCGTACGCCGCCACCGCCGTCACCCGCAGGGCATCGGCATGGTACTCGCCGTACACGCCCACTTGGTGCCCTTCCGCAAACACCTTGTCCGGGTGGGAACCCATCTGCAGGCCCGCTAGCGTGATGCCCGCCGCTACGCCCAGCCGGCCGTTCTTACCCTGCACCACGTCCACGCCCGCCGCTGCGCCGCGGGTGTAGTAGTGGTAGGCCGAGTGCTCCTCGTCGCCGTACACCAGATGGCCGTCGCTGTAGTAGCTCACCCACGCGTACCGCTCGCTGGCCTCCTGCGGTTGGGCGATGCCGGTTTCCACCGCCCGGCGGAACCCGTCGGCCGTCGAGATGCCCACGGCGGGATAGGTGGTGTACACCTCACCGCTCAGTTGGTCCAGCCAGAGCTGCGCCTGCTCCTCCGTCGCGGCGGAGTACAGGGCCTTGACCAGCACGTGATCCTCCGGCATGTTGTCGAGGCCCTTGCCCACTTGCTGCTCGTTGTTGGTTGAGCCGATGTCCTCGTAGCTCATGCCGGTCAGCACGAACGTGACCTCGTTGGCCGAGTAGTTGATCTCGTGCCGCAGGTACACCGGGTTCTCGACCACCACCTGCACGTCCGGCGCTTCGTTGACGTGGAGGGCGGTTTCAGCGGAGACAAGGACGTAACTCACCGTCCCCCGGTGCTCCCGGTTGCTGCCATGCACCAGCACCACCAGCTTCCCGCCGTTGAGGGTGACATTGCCCGTGTTGTCCGGATCCGTTTCGTCCTTGACCACCTTCAGCCGGTCGTGCTGGCCGTCGTCGTACACCTCCGAAGCAAGTACCGCGCCCGCGTTGTGGGTGTAGTTGCCCACGATGGTGAGGGTGCCCGGAGACATACCGGGCGACACGACGCCCGTGTTGTTGGTCACGTTGCCGGCGATGATACCGGCGCCGCCCAGGACCGCCTCATCACCCAGCGTCAGCTGCTCCACATAGAACAGCTGGACATCACTGGTCGCCATGATCCTGCTGTGGCTGACGTCCATCCGCTCCAGCCAGAGCTCGGTCCGTTTACCGAACACCCAGCTGCCGCCCACGACGTCGGCGGTACGGAAGTTCCGCGCCTCCAGCAGCGTGCTCTTCTCGCTGCTGCCCGTCAGGTGCAGGCGGCTGGTCTGGGTTTCGGACGTCGAATTGTACCCGCCGTCCACGACGCCGTCGATGATGGCGCCGGCCCAGATGGTCACCTGGTTATTGCCCCCGTCCAGGAGTACATCGCCGTAGGTCTTGCTCTCCTGATCCAGCAGGATGGAGGTAGACGGTCCACCGGGACCCACCCGGATGCCGCCGATGATGACACCCTCGTTGACGATCTCCACACGAGCGGGATTTTCCACGCCAGGCAACGCGTCGATGTAGACACCCACGGCCCTGGCGTCCTCACCGTCCGCGGCCGCGCGCACAACGCCCGAGCCCGCATTGGTGAACCGTACCACCATGTTGTCCGGGTCGTCTCCGGCCGCGCCCACCAGCACCTCGATACCCACCGCACGGGCGCCGGTGCCGTTCGCGATAGCCGTGATGGTTCCGAAGTTGTCCGCCCGGTGGCCGGTGCCGTGCAAGGCGATGCCGAACGCCTCCGACCCGTCACCCTCGGTCTCGCCGGCCACGGAGCTGTCGCTGTCGTTGACCAGCCAGTGGCCGTAGCCCGTGGCCAACATCCCGCGGGCCGACGCTCCCTTGCCCGATGCTCCGGCTTCGATAGACGCACCCTGCATATTGACGAGCTCGCTGTCGGAGCCGGACACGGCCATCCCAACGGCACCGGCCCGCTTACCGCTGGCCGATACCGCTATGACGGCTTCGCCGGCGTTCACCAGGCTATTCCCCTCGCCAGCTGCATCCATACCCGTCGCCTCGGCGCCGCTGCCGAACGCCGTCACGTTGATGCTCGACAAGCCGGCGTTCACCAACTCGTTGCCCTTGCCGACTGCCAGCATCCCCGTGGCTTCAGAATCCAGGCCCTTCGCAAACACCGCGATCCTGGAGCCGCCCTCGTTCGTCAG
>DATCKT010000202.1:0-12333 GCA_036562195.1 Limnochordales bacterium | reverse complement strand
GCCAAGACCAGCGCCGAGATGAGAGCGATAGCTGCTTTCCTCATGGTGATCCCCCTTGGTTTCTGCGATGATGCTGCGACGCATGGATTGTGATATTGGGACGAAGGCTGCGATGGATGCTGCATTGCCAGGCCCCGTCGTTGGAAGCGCCTGTCCATTCGGGAGTCGCCATGTTTCCTCGCCGGACGCCCAGGCACTTCCTGGCTGCCACTGTGGCTGCGTCGTCTAATTGCCCGCTCCAGCCGGCTCGGGGTTGGGGGCCGTCGTCACCTCCTTTCGTCACCCGGGACCAGGCCTTTTCGGAGACGGGCAAACTGGTGACCGCCATCAGCAGGGCAACAAAAATGGGCTCCGCCTGCGGCGAGCCCTCCGTGACGCCCTGCGCTCCTTGTTTGGTTGTCGTGCTCCATCCGTGTCCGCTGAGCCATTTCTACGAGCTATAGGTCGTTCCTGCCGCGCCACGGCGGGGAATATGTGGGCACCTTGCCAGGCGCAGCCAGCGCCGGAACCACGCTTCGCAGGAAACCGACGACCATGGGGGACAGAAAAGCGGCGGAAACAGCCGAACAAGAAGCGACGGCAACGGCCGAACAAGAAACGATGGAAACAGCCGAACGGGCGCGCCGCCTCTCCCTCACCACGACGCGCCCGTTCTTTGCCATGACGATTTGTAGCTGTTGACGACTTGAAGCTGTCGGTTAAAAGCCCGAAACCTGCTCGCGGCGGCGGATCTCGGCCGTCACCCGGTCATGGAGCGCCTGCCACCGCCAGCCTTCGCTGGGGCCCAAATGGGTCACGCACGGGTCGATGCGGGAGTTCAGCACGTGCCGCAGCTGGACCCGGGTCAGGCGGCCGTCCTGCGCAAGGACCGCGCCGCCCGCGGCGGTGTCGACCCGGTACGCCGTACCTTCCCGGGCGAGGATCCCGTCCACCGTGTCCAACACGCTCTCGTAGGCCTTGGGCCCGCATTGTTCCGCGAGCGTGACCGCCTGCAGGGAGCCGGACGCAACCAGCACCAAGATCGCCGCGACGATGAGGGTCAAGGCAAAGGGGATGACGTCTTCCGCATGGTACTCTTGCATGGCAATCACCTCCGTACCGTCGGGGCCGATGGCCCTGCCGAGCCGCCTGAGGCCCTCCACCGGTCAGTATTTGCGCTGGAACCCCAACCGCGCCGCCCACCCGTCAGCGGATGGCCGCCTCCGTCTCCGCGTCGAACAGGTGCATCTTCTCCATGTTGAAGACCACCTGGTGCGGCTCGCCGTCTTTGGCCTTGGTAGCCGAGTCGAGCCGGGCGATGAAAGTGTGCTCACCCACCGAGAAGTAGGCGTACACTTCCGCGCCCATGGGCTCGGTCACGTCCACCCGGGCGGTGATGGCCTGCTGCCGCTTCTCTTCGGGCAGCAGCTGCGCGTCGTCGATGTCTTCCGGCCGAATGCCGAAGATGACCCGCTTGTTGAGGTACTCGAGGATCCTCGGGTTCTGCTGCAGCTTGCTCTGGGGCACCTTCAGCCTGAACGCCTGGCAATCGACGAGCACATCGTCGCCGTCCTTGCGCAACACCGCGTTGAGGAAGTTCATCGCCGGGCTGCCGATGAAGCCGGCCACGAACACGTTGCTGGGACTCTCGTCGATCTCCAGCGGTGCGCCCACCTGCTGGATGTAGCCGTCCTTCATGACCACGATGCGGTCGCCCATGGTCATGGCCTCGGTCTGGTCGTGGGTCACGTAGATGGTCGTGGTGCGCAGCCGGTTATGCAGCTTGCTGAGCTCGGCCCGCATCTGCACCCGCAGCTTCGCGTCCAGGTTGGACAAGGGTTCGTCCATCAGGAAGGCGGCCGGTTCCCGCACGATGGCGCGTCCCACGGCCACCCGCTGCCGCTGCCCGCCCGACAGCTGCTTGGGCTTGCGATCCAGCAGGTTTTCAATGCCCAGCATGCGGGCGGCTTCCCGCACCCGCCGGTCGATCTCGTGCTTGGGGAACTTGCGCAGCTTCAAGCCGAAGGCCATGTTGTCGTACACGTTCATGTGGGGGTAGAGGGCGTAGTTTTGGAACACCATGGCGATGTCCCGGTCCTTCGGGGGCACGTCGTTGACCAGCCGGTCGCCGATGTAGATGTTGCCCTCGGTGATCTCCTCAAGGCCGGCAATCATGCGTAAGGTGGTGGACTTGCCGCATCCCGACGGCCCGACCAGGACGACGAACTCCTCGTCCTCGATGACCAGATTGGCCTTATTGACCGCCACGACGTTGCCGTACCGCTTGGTTACATTTTCCAAGACTACCCTGGCCAACGCTCCTACCCCCTTCGGCGCACACATGCTTATCGGCCGGACAAAACATTCTGCCGAAAGGTACCCCTATCCTGCCAAAGCCCGGCAACTTCCCCGGCCCCTCACCCCCCTGCGGGCGCCAGCTGGCCTGCCCGCGCCCTATGGTGCGCCCCGGCACGGCGAGGACGCGCACGCTGACCAGGATGGGAACGCTTGAGAATGGGTCGATCGTTCGCGGGACGCGGCGGGTTCAGCGGTACCGGTGCACGTACCAGCGGACCGGCACAAACCAGCTCACCAAAGCGCTCACGATGGCGCACAAGAGCGCCGCCGCCAGCCCGGCTCCGAAGCCTTCGATGGTGAAACCGGGCACCAACCAGGCCACGAGCATCAGCATGAGGGCGTTGATGACCAGGGTAAACAGCCCCAGCGTCAACAAGTTCACGGGCAGCGTCAAGATGATGAGAATCGGCCGTACGCTGATATTCACCAGCCCCAGCAGGCCTGCCGCCAGGATTCCCGCCAGGACGCTGTCGATCTCGACGCCTTTGAGCACAGCGGCCGCCAAAAGCAGCGCCAGCGTATTGACCAGCCAGCGAAACACCCACATCGGCAACGGACGTCCCTCCCTCCGCCGCGTTCCCGCCGGAACACCCCTCCTGCGCCCGGCGGGCGGCCACCCGCAAGAGCTTGCCGGCGAACGCGCCCGAAAACCCGCCTCACATCAGGCGCACCGCCACGTGGGTGCCGCCTTCCCGGTTCTCCGCCAGCGTGAAGGGATCCCGGTCCCGCCGGCAGCGCACCGCCGCGGCAAGCTCGATCGCGGGCTCACTCTACGACGACCTCCACGCGCGTCTTTCCCGCGTCGTCCTCGATGTCCACGATCTTGCCCTCCATGCCCTCCTCCAGCAGGCGCACCAGCTCCTCCAAGTCTATGGGCTCGTTCAGGCCTTCGACTTTGAAGGCGTCTTTGGGCAAGAACCTGAGCACGACCCGCGCCAGTTCCAGCGGCACGTTCACGTTGACCCGTGTCTTCTCACCGTCCACGACCCGCACCCGCAGAAACCGGTTGCGCCGTCGCGTCCCCGTCGCTGTCCCCTTGCCTTCATCCAAGGCTTCCAACAGCTTGACGGCCTCGTCCGCCGACACCTTGCCTTCCTGGACCATGCGCAGGATCTGCAAACGCTCGTCGGTCACCGGCCGCCCCCCTTCGTCATTTCAGCTTGTCGGCGCGGCATGGATCGTGCACTGCACCGCTCGCGTGAGCGCCGATGGCGCGCCCCGCTTCGGCGGCGCCGCCGTCATGCAGCCCGCACGCCCTCACTCGGCACCGGTGTCCTCGTCGTGGCCGACCACGATGGAGCCGTCGGCGGTGCTGGCCCGCACGGTGAACCGCAGCCGCTTCTCGGCGAAGCCCGGCGTCTCGGCCCGCAAGGTGTGCCGCCCGCCCACCCGCTGCTCCACGCCGGGCACCATGGCCCGCACCCGCCCGTCGGCCGTGTCCAAGTCCAAGCGGTAGCCGACATGGTCGCCGACGGGCAAGCTCACCCGCACCCGTCCGTCGCTGGTGCGCAGGTCCCACTCCACCGACGCCGACGCGTCCGCGGCCGCCGGGACGTACCGGGCCTCGATGGACCCGTCGGCCGTGCTGCAGCGGGCCCGGTCCACGGCGCCCGAAAAACGGATGCTGCCGGCCGCCGTCCTCGCCTCCAGCTCGGCCACCTGCACGCCCTGGAGTCGAATGCTGCCATCAGCCGTGGTCAAGCGGGCCTTGCTCAGCTGCAGATCCAGGCAGCGCACCGACCCGTCCGCCGTCTGGCACTCCAGGCGGTAGCTCTTGCCCCGCGGCAGGACCACCCGGATCGATGCCTCCACATCGGGCCGGTCTCCGGCCACCAACCGGAAGCCCCGGTCGGTGACCTCCCAGCGCGTGGCCTCCGCGGCCAGCTCGGCCGCCAGGTCGGCGTCATCCACGCGCACGTGGTTGTTCACTTCCACCCGGTAGCCGGGCCCGTCGCCCGCCTCCACCCGGATGGCGCCGTTCCTGGTGACCAGCGACACTTCCACCTCGGACAAGCCGGCCGGGAACTCGCCCTCATACACCTGTTTGACCGTCTGCTCCGGCCACAACCGGAACTGCCCGATCCAGCGGCCGATGGTCTCCGGCAACTCGGTGAGGACGCGGGACAGGCCACGCTCCACGTTGCCGACGACCTCCTCCAGGCCCCGCAGGACGTCGTCCCCGGTCCGCCCGCTCTTGGCGCGCGCCTCCTCCAGGCGCCGGCGGGCGGCCTCCAGCTTCTCCTCCACCTGCTCGCGGGCCTGCTCGACCCGCTCCACCACCTCGGCCACCCGCTCCGACATGGTCTTCTCCTTGCGCCCCTCAGGGTTGCGGGACAGCGCCTCCAGGAGCTCGGCGGCCTCCTCCGCCGTGATCTTCCCTTCCTGCAGCATAGTCAGGATCAACAGCCGTTCCTCTCTCACCGGACTCACCCTTTCAGCATTTTGATGGCTTCGGCAGCGGTGATCTCGCCGCGATCCAAGGCGGCCAGGATCTCGGCCCGCCGGTCGCTGGTCGAGCTGTCCCGGTCCACCTTGTGGCCCATGGCCTCCAGCACCCCATCCAAGCGGTTGCGCACCGTGGGATAGGAGATGCCCAGCACCCGCTCCACTTCCTTGATATTGCCCCGGGCCAAGAGGAACACTTCCACGAACTCCTGCTGCTCCGGCGTCAGGCGGTCGAACTTGGACTGCGTAAAGCGCCCTTCCACCGCGGTGCCGCAGTTGACGCACTCCAGGCGCCGCACCTCAAGGGTGTCGTTGCACACGGGGCAGCGCCCGATGGTCCTCCGGGCCATACCGACCACCTTCTCAGGTTCGGCTTTCTATTTTTAACATCGTACCTTTAAATCATTTAGTGCCTGCCTCAATCATAAGGGGAAACCCGGGGCCTGTCAACGGCCGGGCGGCCATATATCCCGCACAGGAACGGGTCGACGCGGGCAGGGGCGGGGCCGGCACCGCAGGGCGGGCCCCAGCAGGGCGCGGCCAGGGCGGCTTTAGCCCCGAACATGTTGGTAGATGCGCTCGGCCAGGGCCCGGGAGATGCCCGGCACCGAGGCCAGCTCCTCGACGGTGGCCCGCTTTACCCCCGCCACCGAACCGAAGCGCTTGATCAGTTCCCGCTTGCGGCGGGGGCCGACCCCCGGGATCCGGTCCAAGAGCGATTCGGAGGTGCGCTGGTCCCGCAGGTGCCGGTGGTAGGTGATGGCATAGCGGTGAGCTTCGTCCCGGATCCTCTGCAGGAGCTTGAGGCCCGGCGACGCCCAGGGCAGGTTTACCGGCTCCGCACGGCCCTCCACAAACACCAGCTCGAACTGCTTGGCCAAGGCCACGGTGGGGATGTCCTCCACGCCTAGCTCCCGCATGACTTCCCGGGCCGCGTTCAGCTGGCCCTTGCCGCCGTCGATCAGGACCAGATCAGGAAACGCGGCGAAGCCGCGCGGCTCCACCTCTTCCGCCTGCTCCCTCAGGCCCCGCAGGAACCGGCGGTGCACCGCCTCGCGCATCATGGCGAAGTCGTCGGGCGTGGACTGCGTGCGGATCTTGAACCGGCGGTAGTCGGACGGCTTGGGCTGGCCGTCTTCAAAGACGACCATGGACGCCACCGCCTGGTTGCCGTGGATGTTGGAGATGTCGAAGGCCTCGATGCGCTGGGGCAGCGACGGCAGGCCCAACACCTCGGCCAGATGGGCCAGGGCCCGCTCCGCCTCCTCCGAACGGCGGGCCAGCTGCGCCAGGCGCTCGTCCAGCACCAGGCGGGCGTTTTCCACCACCATCTCCATGAGCCGCCGCTTCTCGCCCCGCTGGGGCACGTGCAGCCGCACGGCGCCGCCGCGCCTTTGCCGGAGCCAGCCTTCCACCACGGCGGCGTCTTCCACCGGCACCTGCACCAGCACCTCCGGCGGGATGAAGGGCGCGTTCTGGTAGTACTGCTGCACGAACGCGGTCATGATCTCGCTGGGCTCGTCCTCGGCCACCGCCTCCAGGAAGAAATGCTCGCGCCCGATGAGCCGGCCGCCGCGGACGTAGAACACCTGCACGCAGACCAGATCTTTTTCGCGGGCGAAACCGATCAGGTCCTGGTCGACGGGCTTGTCGCTGACCACCTTCTGGCGCTCGGCCACCTTCTCCAGGGCGCGGATCTGGTCCCGCAGGCGGGCCGCTCGCTCAAACTCCAGCGCCTGCGCCGCCTCCCGCATCTCCCGGTACAGGTTGGGCAGCAGCCGGTCGTGGCGGCCTTCAAGAAACAGGCTCACCTGCTCAATGAGGCGATCGTACGCCTCCGGGGTCACCTTGCCCGCGCACGGGCCGACGCACCGCTTGATGTGGTAAAGCAGGCAAGGACGGTAGTTGAGCTCCCCGCTCAAGTCCAGCGAACACGTGCGGATGGGAAACAGCTTGCGCAGGAACCGGGTCGTCTCCCGCACCGCGTTGGAATTGGTGTACGGGCCGAAGTAGCGGGCGCCGTCCCGCTCCACCCGCCGGGTGACCACGACCCGCGGGAACGGCTCGTTCAGCGTGATCTTGAGAAATGGGTACGCCTTGTCGTCCCGCAGGCGGACGTTGTAGCGGGGACGGTACTCCTTGATGAGGTTGGCCTCCAGGATGAGGGCCTCCACCTCGGAGCCCGTGACGATGTAGTCGATGTCCGCGACGTGGGACGTCATCACCCGCACTTTGGCCGACAGGCCCGCGGGCGACTGGAAGTAGCTCCGCACGCGGCTGCGCAAGGAAACCGCTTTGCCGACGTAGATCACCTCACCGGCCGCATTCTTCATCAGATAAACCCCCGGCCGGTCCGGCAGCAGGCGCAGCTTCTCGCGGAGTTCCTCGTCCCGGTCGTCTCCGGCCTCGCCGGCGCCCCTGTCCCGGGCGGCCGGCTGCGGTTCGGCCTCCCTCACGGCAACGCGGCTGTCCGCGGCGTCGCTCTGCTCCCTATCGGAGCTCTGACGCGGCTCTGACGGCTGTGCCGGCTCTTGGACGCCGGCCATGTCGGGCGCGCGGCTGTCTGGCAAGGCGGATCACCCGGTTCATTATAGCACAGGCGGCCTGCGCACCCGCCCGGCGCCGGGGTACAGCCGCGCCGGCGCGAGAAGCGGCCAGAACGAAGCGAGCCGCAGGATGCGTCCTGCGGCTCTCCCGCGCAGCCCCGACCAATCGCCTCCGGCACTGCCGACGTCACCCGCCCGCAACGCCCGCGGTTTCCGGCGATCGGTCCTCGCGCGGCCCCCCTCGACCGGCTGGGGCCGCCACGTCCATCTCTCCGGAGGCGCCGGTCCTTGCCGCGCCGGATGGGCCCGCTCCCTCCCCCGCGGCGTTGGCGTCCCCGACCGGTGCCGTACCTGCGAGACCCAGCACGCCGCGCAGGAAGCGGCCGGTGTGGGAACCGGGAACCTGAGCGACCTCTTCGGGCGTGCCGGTGGCGACCACCATGCCGCCGCTGTCGCCGCCCTCGGGGCCCAGGTCGATGATGTAGTCGGCGGTCTTGATGACGTCCAGGTTGTGTTCGATGACCAGAACGGTGTCGCCGGCATCCACCAGGCGCTGCAGCACCTGCAGGAGCTTCTCGATGTCCGCGGTGTGGAGGCCGGTGGTGGGCTCGTCCAGGATGTACAAGGTTTTTCCGTTGCTGCGCCGGCTGAGCTCGGTGGCCAGCTTCACCCGCTGCGCTTCGCCGCCGGACAAAGTGGTGGCCGGCTGCCCCAGCTCGATGTACCCCAGGCCCACGTCGTACAGCGTTTGCAGCTTGCGGTGGATGCGCGGGTGCGCCGAGAAGAAGTCCAGTGCCTCCTCCACCCGCATGGCGAGCACGTCGGCGATGGACTTGCCCTTGTACCGCACTTCCAGGGTTTCCCGGTTGTAGCGCTTGCCCTTGCACACCTCACACGGCACGTAGACGTCCGGCAGGAAGTGCATCTCGATCTTGATGATCCCGTCGCCCTTGCACGCCTCACAGCGGCCGCCCTTGACGTTGAAGCTGAAGCGGCCCGGATGGTAGCCCCGCATCTTGGCCTCGGGTACCTGGGCGAACACTTCCCGGATCAGATCAAACGTGCCCGTGTACGTGGCCGGGTTCGAACGGGGCGTGCGGCCGATGGGCGACTGGTCGATGTCGATCACCTTGTCCAGGTACTCAATTCCCTCGATGTCATCGTGGGCGCCCGGTTTCACCGCGGCGCCGTGCAGCTCCTGCGCCAGCCGCTTGTACAAGATCTCGTTGACCAGGGTGCTCTTGCCCGACCCCGATACGCCCGTGACGCACACAAACACTCCCAGTGGAATCTCCACGTCGATGTTCTTCAAATTGTGCTCCCGGGCGCCGCGGATGACCAGCTTCTTGCCGTTGCCCGGCCGGCGCGTGCTGGGCACGGGGATGCGGCGCCTGCCCGACAAGTACTGGCCGGTGATGGACTCGGGCGCGGCCATGATGTCCTCCAGGGTCCCGGCCGCCACGACCCGCCCGCCATGGGCGCCGGCGCCCGGGCCGATGTCCACGATGTAGTCCGCGCTGCGGATGGTGTCCTCGTCGTGCTCGACCACAATCAGCGTGTTGCCCAGGTCCCGCAGGCCCTTGAGCGTGTTGAGGAGGCGTTCGTTGTCCCGCTGGTGCAGGCCGATGCTGGGCTCGTCGAGGATGTAGAGCACGCCCACCAGCTGCGAGCCGATCTGGGTGGCCAGGCGGATGCGCTGGGCTTCGCCGCCCGAGAGGCTCCCCGCCGGCCGGTCCAGCGTCAGGTAGTCCAGGCCCACGTCCACCAAGAAACCGAGCCGGGCCTGGATCTCCTTGAGGACTTGGTGGGCGATGGTGCGCTCCCGCTCCGTCAGCTGCAGGTTGGCGAAGAACTCCCGGGCCTGGCGGATGGACAGGGCAGTCACCTGCATGATGTTGAGCCCGCCAACGGTGACGGCCAGGCTTTCGGGCCGCAGGCGGCCGCCGTTGCACGCCGGGCAGCGGCGGGCGCTCATGTATTGTTCGATCTCCTCCCGGGCCCAGTCGGACTGGGTTTCCCGGTAGCGCCGGTCCAGGTTGGGCAAGACGCCCTCAAAGACCGATTCGAACGTGCGCTCCTGGCCCGCCTGGTTGACGTAGCGAAACCGCACCCGCCGCTCGCCGAGGCCGTGGAGGAGGATGTTGAGCTGCTCCGGCGGCAGGCTGCCCAAGGGCGCGTCCATGTCGATGCCGTACTGCTCGCAGACGGCCTGCAGGATGGCGTGGTGCCACTTGCTGTGGACGTTGGCCCAGGGAAGGATGCCGCCTTCCCGGATGGACCGCTTGCGGTCCAAGACCAGCTCGGGGTCGATCTCCATGCGGATGCCGAGGCCGTCGCAGCTGGGACACGCCCCATAGGGGCTGTTGAAGGAGAACATGCGGGGCGCGAGCTCCTCGTAGCTGACGCCGCAGTCGGGGCAGGCCAGCTTCTCGCTGAAGAGCAAGGGCTCACCGCCGATGACGTCCACCAGCACGATGCCTTCGGCCCGCCGCAGGGCGGTTTCCACGGAATCGGTGAGGCGGGACTCGATGCCGGGCCGGACGATGATCCGGTCCACCACGATCTCAATGGTGTGCTTGCGGTTTTTGTCCAGCTCGATGGGCTCGCCCAGATCCCGCAGCTCGCCGTCGACCCGCACCCGCACGAACCCCTCGCGCCGGATCTCCTCCAGCAGCTTGCGGTACTCGCCTTTGCGGCCCCGGACGACGGGCGCCAGGATCTGCAGGCGCGTGCCTTCGCCCAAGGCCATGACTTGATCCACAATCTGCTCCACCGTCTGCTGCTGGATGGGGCGGCCGCAGCGGTAACAGTGGGGGTGGCCGATCCGGGCGAACAGCAGGCGCAGGTAGTCGTAGATCTCGGTGACCGTGCCCACCGTCGAACGGGGGTTGCGGCTGGTGGTCTTCTGATCGATGGAGATGGCCGGCGACAAGCCTTCAATGAAGTCCACATCCGGCTTGTCCATCTGGCCAAGAAACTGGCGCGCGTAGGCCGACAGCGACTCCACGTACCGCCGCTGCCCTTCGGCGTAGATGGTATCGAACGCCAGCGACGACTTGCCCGAACCCGACAGCCCCGTGAACACCACCAGCTTGTCGCGGGGGATCTCCAGGTCGATGTTTTTTAAGTTGTGCTGGCGTGCGCCGCGAATGATGATCTTGTCTTTTGCCATGCGTCGTCACCCGCTGGCTGCCTATCCGCCGCCCGTGCCGCGCCGCGCCGTGCGGAGCGGCAGCGGCCGGCGCAGCCACTACCCGGCGGCGTCCAGCCTGATCAAGAGCTCCCGCAGTTCCTTGATGCGGTCCCGGAGTTCCGCGGCCCGCTCGAACTCCAGCTCCTCCGCGGCCGCGAACATCTCCTTTTCGAGGGCGCGGATGTGCTTGGCCAGTTCCTCGGGGGTCATGGCCAAGGCCTCGTCCACCGCCTGGCGGGCCGTCTCGTAGCGGGCCCGCTCTTCGGCCGCCCGCTCCTGCTGGACGATGTCCCGCACCGCTTTGCGCACCGTTTCCGGCGTAATGCCGTGCCTGCGGTTGTGATCCATTTGGATGGCCCGGCGGCGGTTGGTCTCGTCGATGGCCCGCTGCATGGACTCGGTGATGTGGTCCGCATACATGATGACGCGCCCGTTGACGTTGCGGGCCGCCCGGCCGATGGTCTGGATGAGCGAGGTCTCCGAGCGCAGAAAGCCTTCCTTGTCGGCGTCCAGGATGGCCACCAAAGACACCTCGGGCAGGTCCAGCCCTTCCCGCAGCAGGTTGATGCCGACAAGGATATCGAACTCGCCCAGCCGCAGGCCCCGCAGGATCTCCACCCGCTCCAGCGCCGTGATTTCCGAGTGCAGGTAGCGCACCTTGAAGCCCATGTCCGCCAGGTAGTCGGTCAAGTCCTCGGCCATCTTCTTGGTCAGCGTCGTGACCAGCACCCGTTCGCCCCGGGCGATGACCTTCCGGCACTCCTCCATCAAGTCGTCGATCTGGCCTTCGACCGGTTTCACGACGACCTCGGGATCGACCAGCCCCGTGGGCCGGATGATCTGCTCCACGATGCGCTGGCTGTGCTCGCGCTCGTAGGGCCCCGGCGTAGCCGAGACGAACACCACCTGATTGAGCCGCGCCTCAAACTCCTCGAAGGTCAGCGGCCGGTTGTCCAGCGCCGACGGCAGCCGGAAACCGAACTCCACCAGCGTCTCCTTCCGGGAGCGGTCGCCGTTGTACATGCCCCGGATCTGGGGCACCGTCTGGTGCGACTCGTCGATGAAGACGAGATAGTCCCGGGGGAAGTAATCCAGCAGCGTCGCCGGCGGCTCGCCCGGGGCTCTTCCGTCCAGGTGGCGAGAGTAGTTCTCGATGCCCTGGCAGTAGCCCACTTCCCGCAGCATCTCCAGGTCGTAGCGGGTGCGCTGCTCCAGGCGCTGCGCCTCCAGGAGCTTCCCGTGCCGCTTCAGCCACGCCAAGCGCTCTTCCAGCTCCGCCTCGATGGACTCGATGGCCCGCTTCATCTTTTCTTCGGGCGTGATGTAGTGGGTGGCCGGGTAGATGCGCACCTCGTCCAGCTCGCCCAGGATTTCGCCGGTGAGCGCGTCCACGGCCACGATGCGCTCCACTTCGTCCCCGAAAAACTCGATCCGGATAATGTTCTCCTCGTACACGGGGATGATTTCCACCACGTCGCCCCGCACCCGGAACGTGCCCCGCTTGAACCCGATGTCGTTGCGCTGGTACTGGATGCCGACCAGCCGCCGCAGGATATTGTCCCGGTCCCGGATGTCGCCGTGTTTCACCGAGAGCTTCATGCCCACGTAGTCCTCGGGCGAACCCAGGCCGTAGATGCAGGAGACGCTGGCCACGATGATGACGTCCCGCCGCTCAAACAGGGCGCTGGTGGCCGCGTGGCGCAGCCGGTCGATCTCGTCGTTAATGGAGGCGTCCTTCTCGATGTAGGTGTCGGTCTGCGGGATGTACGCCTCGGGCTGGTAGTAGTCGTAGTAGCTGATGAAGTAATGGAC
>DATCKT010000176.1:0-8144 GCA_036562195.1 Limnochordales bacterium | reverse complement strand
GGGCCATGTCCTCCCGGGGCCCGTTGCTCACGGCCACAAACCGGGGCAACAGCCGCCCCGCCTCGTCCACCAGCGGGAAGTAGCGCTGGTGCTCCCGCATGGGCGTGATCAAGACTTCCCGGGGCAGCTGCAGGTAGGCCGGATCGAAGCCGCCCACCACCGCCGCCGGATACTCCACCAGGTTGGTCACTTCGGCCACCAGATCGGGGTCTTCGATGACCCGGGCGCCGTGGGCGGCCGCCGCCTGGCGCACCTGCTCCAGCACCGCCTGGCGGCGCTCCTCCGGGTCCACCAGCACGTACGCCTGCCGCAGCCGGTGCACGTACTCGCCGGGCGACTGCAGGACGATGGGCTCCGGCGCCAGGAACCGGTGGCCGCGGGTCACGCGGCCGGCCTGCACGCCGTCCAGCGCAATGGGCAGCACCGCGTCGTCCAACAGCGCCACCAGCCAACGGATGGGCCGGGCGAAGCGAAGGTCGCTCGCGCCCCAGCGCATCGATTTCGGGAAGTGCAGGCCCGTGATGAGGCGCGGCAGCCACTCCACCAGCACCTCGGCGATGGGCCGGCCGGCTTCCCGCAGCACCGCGAAGACGTAGGCGCCCTGCTCTGTCTCCCGTACCTGGAGGTCCTCCACCGCCACCCCCTGGCTGCGGGCGAAGCCTTGCGCGGCCTTGGTGGGCTGTCCATCCTTGTCGAACGCGACGGACCGGGACGGGCCCTTCACCTCCCGCACCAGGTCGGCCTGGCGCTCCGGCAGCCCGTCCACCATCAGGGCCAGCCGCCGCGGGGTGCCGTACACGTGCACGGCGCCGGGGCTGAGGCGCAGTTCTTTCAGCTGGGCCACCGCCGCCTCCCGCAGCTGGGGCAGCACTTCCTCCAAGAAACCGGCCGGGATCTCTTCCGTGCCCACTTCCACCAGTAGGACGCGGCTCATGGGCGGCTCACCTCCGCCGCCCGGCGCAGAAGCGGGAAGCCCAGCCGCTCCCGCTGCGCCACGTAGCGCTCCGCCACCTGCCGGGCCAAGTGCCGCACGCGGGCGATGTACTTGGTGCGCTCGGTGACGCTGATGGCGCTGCGGGCATCCAGCAGGTTGAAGATGTGGGAGCACTTGAGCACCTGGTCGTAGGCCGGCAGCACCAGGTCCTGCTGCACGAGCCGCGCGGCCTCCCGCTCATGGGCGTCGAACAGCTGGAACAAGAGCGCCGTGTCGGCGGCCTCGAAATTGTAGCGGGACTGCTCCACCTCGTTCTGGTGGTACACGTCGCCGTAGGTCACGCCGTCCACCCACACGATGTCAAAGACGTTGTCCACGCCCTGCAGGTACATGGCCAGCCGCTCAAGGCCGTAGGTGATCTCGACGCTGACCGGTTTCAAGTCGATGCCGCCGCACTGCTGGAAGTACGTGAACTGGGTAATCTCCATGCCGTCCAGCCAGACTTCCCACCCCAGGCCCCACGCGCCCAGCGTCGGCGACTCCCAGTCATCCTCCACGAACCGCACGTCGTGGCGGTTGGGGTCGATGCCGATGGCCCGCAGGCTGTCCAGGTAAATGTCCTGGATGTCGGCGGGCGACGGTTTCATGATGACCTGGTATTGGTAGTAGTGCTGCAAGCGGTTGGGGTTCTCCCCGTACCGTCCGTCGGTAGGTCGCCGGGACGGCTGCACGTAGGCGGTGTTCCACGGTTCCGGGCCCAGCACCCGCAAGAAGGTGGCGGGATGCATGGTGCCTGCGCCCACTTCCACGTCGTAGGGCTGGAGGATGACGCAGCCCTGCCGGGCCCAGTACCCTTCCAGCGCAAAGATCATCTCTTGAAAGTTCACGCCCGAACCTCCCGCACTTCCCGATCCGTGCCGACAACGCGTGCACCGCGCCGCGCGCGTACTACGAAACTTCTAGCAGAAAGGCCTGTCCCTGTCAATGAGGCACCAACGGCTGGTCGACAGGCTGGTGAACGCAAGCGTGCGGCAGCCGCGGCCGGCTCAAGGACGCCCCGTCCGCAAGCTGAGGAGGAACTCCATGGCCCGCAGGGGCTGGCCGATGCGGGCCGCGCAGAAGGCCGGCAGCACCGCTTCCATGGCCGCCAGCGCCGCGGGGGACGGTCGGAGCACACCCACGCGCTCCGGGTCCGCGCGTTGCAGGAAGCGCAGCGCATGGAGGGCTTCCTCGCCCAGGTGCACCGCGGCCGGGTCGGCGCTGCGGCAGCGTTCGCACAACAACCCTCCAGCCTCGGCGCTGAAGACCGTCGCCTGCAAGGCGCCGCAGCGGGTACAGCCGCCCAGCTGCGGGCGGTAGCCCAGTTCCGCCAGGAGGTGCAGCTCGAAGTACCGCGCCACCAGGGCCAGCTGGTCGCTGGCGGCCAACAGGCGCAGCACCGACACCAGCAGCGGAAACAGTCCCTCGTGCCGGTCGCCGGCTTCGGTGGAGCGGTCCACCAACTCGGCGACGTAGCTCGCGTAGGCCATCCGGTCCAAGTCTTCCCGCAGGGGCCGGAACGACTCCGCGATCTCGCCCTGGCTCAAGGTGTCCAGGTTCTTGCCCTCAAAGAACAGGTACCGCCCGTAGGTAAACAACTGGGTCGGTCCCAGCAGCCGGCTGCGGGGCCGCCGCACGCCGCGGGCGACGGCTTCCACCTTGCCGCGGCTGTGGGTGAAAAAGGTGACGATCTTGTCGGCCTCGCCGAGGTTGCGCGCCCGCAGCACGACACCCTCGGCCTTGTACAATCCCACCCGGCTGCCTCCTTTGCCGGCCGCACCCGGGCGGCCCTCAACGACCTGAGGCGCCCGCTTGCGCGCCGCGGCTTGGGCCTCACGGCGGCCAAAGCGGCGTCAACGCCGCAGCAAGGAGAGGATCAGCGTGAGCAGGAGGCTGATCACCAGCGAGGTGGCCAGGGGGAAGTAAAACGTGAAATTGCCCCTCTGGATGAGGATGTCTCCCGGCAAGCGGCCGATGCCGGGCACCCGGCCCACCAGCACCAGGAGCAGCCCCATCGCCGCCAGCCCGAGGCCCAGGAAGATCAGCAACCTCCCCAGACCGCTCAGCTCCACGGCTCACTCCCCCTCAAACAGGCCCCGCTGGGCCGCCCGGGCCGGCGAACGCCCCAGGTGATGGTACGCAAGGCCCGTGGCTTTGCGGCCCCGGGGCGTGCGCTCCAGGTAGCCCAGCTGCATCAGGTACGGCTCGTACACGTCTTCAATGGTTTCCACTTCTTCGCCGGTGGCCGCCGCGAGCGTCTCCACGCCCACGGGGCCGCCGTCGAACTTCTCGATAATGGTCAAAAGCAGCGCGCGGTCCGTGCGGTCCAGCCCCAGATCGTCCACGTCCAGCATGGCCAGGGCTTCCCTGGCCACCTCGCCGGTAATGACCCCGTCGGCCCGCACTTGGGCGTAGTCCCGCACCCGCTTGAGCAGGCGGTTGGCGATGCGGGGCGTGCCCCGGGCCCGCCGGGCGATCTCGGCCGCGCCTTCCGGCGACAGCTCCACGCCCAAGACGCCCGCGGCCCGCTGCACGATGGCCATGAGATCGCTGTGGCTGTAGTACTCCAGCCGGAACAGAACGCCAAACCGATCCCGCAGGGGCGACGTCAGCATGCCTGCCCGCGTCGTGGCGCCGATGAGCGTGAACGGCGGCAGCTCCAAGCGCAGCGAGCGGGCGCTGGGGCCCTTGCCGATGACGATGTCCACCGCGAAATCCTCCATGGCCGGGTAGAGCACTTCCTCCACCGTGCGGTTGAGGCGGTGGATCTCGTCGATGAACAGCACGTCCCGGGGCTCCAGGTTGGTCAGGATCGCCACCAGATCGCCCTGGCGCTCAATGGCTGGGCCGGACGTCATGCGGAACCCGACGCCCAGCTCGTTGGCGATGACGCCGGCCAGCGTGGTCTTGCCCAGCCCAGGCGGCCCGTACAACAGCACGTGATCGAGGGCTTCCCCGCGCTCTTTGGCCGCCTGGATGAAAATCGCCAAACTCTCTTTGATCTGGTTCTGCCCGATGTACGCGTCCAGCCGCTTGGGCCGCAGGCCCGCTTCGATGTCGGCGTCCTCGGCCCGGCGCCGTCCGCTCACGATCCGCTCATCCCGCGCGCTCACGTGGGACCCCTCTCTAGCTGGCCAAGTGGCGCAAGGCCGCCCGCACCAGCTCCGCCGTGTCCGCCGGCCGGCCGTCCAGCGCCTGCTGCGCCGCCCGCAGCGCCTGCAGCGCCTCTCCCTGGCCATAACCCAGGCTTTCCAGCGCCGCCAAGGCGTCGGCCATGGCTTGATTGCCGGGGCCTGCGGGCACCACGGCCATCGCGCCGCCCCGGGCCAAGCGCCCGCGCAGCTCGAGGATGATGCGCTGCGCCGTCTTGCGGCCGATGCCCGGGATCCGCACCAGGGCGGCCACGTCCTCCTCCACCACCGCCCGGCGCAGCTCCTCGGCGGGCAGCGCGGACAAGGCCGTCAGCGCGAGCCGCGGGCCCACGCCGGATACGGTCATCAACTCTTCAAACAGGCGCAACTCCTCTTCCGCCACGAAGCCAAACAGGGCCAGCGTGTCCTCGCGCACGTAGGTGTGGGTGTGGAGGACGACTTCCTCGCCGAGCCCGGGCAGCTGCGCCAGCGTACCGGTGGGCACGTAGACGCGGTAGCCGACGCCGCCCGCGTCCACGATCACCCAGTCGGCGCCCCGCCGCCACAGCCGGCCCCGCAGCATGCCGATCATCCGGGCACCCCCTGCTCGCCCGCGGCGCGCCAGCGGCGCTGGGTGGTCATGGTTTGGAGACAGGTCAGGGCCACCGCCAAGGCGTCGGCCACGTCATCGGGACGGGGCACCGCGTCCAAACCCAAAAGCGTCCGGATCATGTACCCGACCTGTTGCTTGTCGGCCCGGCCTTGCCCGGTGACCGCCAGCTTCACTTCCAGAGGCGTGTACTCCCGCACCGGAACGCCCGCTTGGGCCGCCGCCAACAGCACGACCCCACGCGCCTGGCCCACCGCCAGGGCGGTGCGGGTATTCTTGTTGAAAAACACCTGCTCCACCGCCAGCACATCCGGCGCCACGGCCGCGATCAGCTCCCGGGCCTGGGCGTGGATGTGCAGCAGGCGCTCCGCCTCAGGCATCCCGGCGGGCGTGCGGATCACGCCGTAATCCAGCGCCCGCGGCTCGCGGCCGCCCTCGATGACCCCGAAGCCCGTCAGCGCAGTCCCCGGATCGATGCCCAGGATCCTCACCGGAACGCCCTCCCAGCGATGGCCTGGTCCCGCTTTCGCTACCCGTTCCGGCCTTTCCTGCCGAACATCACGGCCCCAGCAGGCCCTCGATGATCTGGAACAGCTCAGTGTCGTCGCCGAACCGGATCCCCGCCTCCAGCTCCCGCTGCTGAAACGCCGGCAGGTCCTCGGCCGCAATGGGCATCTCCTCGACAAGCCGGTGACACCCGCCGGGCGATCCCTCAAAGACCGCCACCTTGCCGTCGTGAAGCCCCACGTAGCCTCCTTCCCCAGGCAAGCACGGCGGCTCATCGGCCACCTCCACGGCGCCATTGGGCTGGGCGGGGGCAGGCGTCACGCTGGTCTGGGCCACCAGAAACCCGGCCGCGAACGACACGCAGGCTGCGGCCACGAGCCACCAGCGCTGTGCGCGCGTCATGGCGCATCCCCCCTCGCGTCGGTTGGGTTCGATCCTACCTTTTCCCGCGCGAGGAGAATTTAGCCAAGCGCGCCCCTCCCGCTGTACCCGCCCGCTGGGCAGGGAGGCCGACACCGGGGCGGCGGCGGACTTGCAGTTCGCCGTAACGGGACCCGGTCAGGCTTCCAACGCTTGCAGCACTTCGTCGGGGACGTCGAAGTTGGCGTACACTTCCTGGACGTCGTCGTGGTCCTCGAGGGCGTTGAGCAGCTTCATCAGCCGGGCGGCGTCCTCCCCCGCCACCTCCACCGACGTCTTGGGGACCATGGTCAAGCCGGCCGAGGCGATGGTGTAGCCGGCCCGGGACAGGTGCTCCTTGACTTGCTCCAAGACGGCCGGATCCGTATGCACCTCGATGTGATCGTCCAGCGTGGTCACGTCGTCGGCGCCCGCTTCCGCGGCCGCCAAAAGCAGCGCATCCTCATCGGCCACGGTGCTGCGGTCCAACGTCAGCAGCCCCCGCCGTTCGAACATCCACGCGACGCAGCCGCTCTCGCCCAAGCTGCCGCCGTAGCGGGAGAACAGGTGGCGCACTTCGCTGGCGGTCCGGTTGCGGTTGTCGGTCATGATCTCCAGCATGATCGCCACGCCGCCCGGGCCGTACCCTTCGTAGACCAGCTCCTCGTAGCTGACGCCGTCCAACTCGCCGGTACCCCGTTTGATGGCCCGCTCGATGTTTTCCATGGGCATGTTGACCGCCCGGGCCTTCTCAATGGCCAACCGCAGCCGGCTGTTGGCCGCCGGGTCAGGCCCGCCCTCGCGGGCCGCCACCGTGATCTGGCGCGACAGCTTGGTGAAGATCTTGCCGCGCCGGGCGTCTTCCTTCTCCTTCTTATGGCGGATGTTGGCCCATTTCGAGTGCCCAGCCATACGCATCACCTCACCAGTGAAAAATCGTACCACGCCGCGGCTTTGGCTGCCAAGGACGCGATCTCGGGCGGGCGGTCCCCCAGGACAACCCTGACCCACAAGGGAAACGGACAAGCCGGGCACAGACCGCAGGACCGCCGGCAGGCTCCCCGCGCATTGGACGCGAGCTCCCAAACGGAGCGCAGCGGAACGGTGGTGCCCGCCTGCGGACGTCCAGGGCCGGGCCTTGAGACCCCCCCGCCCCACTTACTCCTCGCCGCGGCGAAAGGGAGACAGCTGGTTGGCAGCCTGGATCTTGCGGGAGAGGAGGGCGTACAGGCCACCCACCATGGCCAGGGCCACCACAGGGGGCGCCCAACCGGCGAGGAGCACGTAGTCGTAGGCACCGTGCAGCAGGGCGGCCGCCGCGACGCCCCTAGCCAGCACGGGGCCGGGACGCGCCGCGAAGATCCGCGCCCAGCCCAAGTAAAACCCCATCACGCCCGAAAAAGACGCGTGGGCCAGCGACGCCAGAAAGGCCCGGGCGGGCGCGATCTCCAGGCCGAAAGCCGTGGCATACACCACGTTCTCCACGGTGGCGAAACCGAGCGCCGCGGCGACGGAGTACACGATCCCGTCCATGATCTCATTGAAGTGCCGGGAGCCCCACACCGCCAAGTACACCGCGGCGAACTTGGCCAGCTCTTCCCCGAGCCCCACGACGACAAAGATGACGATCACTTGGGCCAGCGGGCTTGCGGGTGCGACGAGCAGGTGCTGGAACGGCATCTCCAGCAAGCTGGCCGGCACGATGGCCGCCGCGCCTAAAAGAAACGCCCACAGCACAAGGCCGGGAGGCTCCGCCTCCCACCGGTCCTGCCGGTAGAAGAACACCACCCACAGCAGGCCCGGTACCAGGGTGGCCAGAATGAGCAACAAGACGTCCGTGGCGCTTCCCTCCCGGCGCCGGGCCTCGCGGCGCCGGCGGTACCCGCGCGGTTACGACGTCGGTAGTCTACCCGTGCACCCGGACAATACAAAGAAGCCCAGCGCGAGGCTGGGCGAAAAAGTTTTCCGGCGCGGACCTACTCTCCCACCCGGTTGCCCGGGCAGTACCATCGGCGCTGGAGGGCTTAACGGCCGTGTTCGGAATGGGAACGGGTGTTTCCCCTCCGCTATACGCACCGGAAAACGGTTTAGACTTGTAGGGTGAAGGGCACCGGCCGCCGCCGGGGGGGAAACCGGCGAGGGGTGCGGGTTTGCACCCTGACAACTGCACAGGGCGGGACGTTGAGGAGTTGGCGAGGTCAAGCCCTCGACCGATTAGTACCGGTGAGCTGAAGGCATTGCTGCCCTTACACCCCCGGCCTATCGACCTCGTCATCTACGAGGGGTCTTACCCGGGTTGACCGGTGGGAGATCTGATCTTGGGGGGGGCTTCGCGCTTAGATGCTTTCAGCGCTTATCCCGGCCGCACTTGGCTATCCAGCCATGCCCCTGGCGGGACAACTGGTACACCAGCGGTGCGTCCATCCCGGTCCTCTCGTACTAGGGACGGCTCCCCTCAAATCTCCTGCGCCCGCGGCAGATAGGGACCGAACTGTCTCACGACGTTCTGAACCCAGCTCGCGTA
>DATCKT010000164.1:0-13582 GCA_036562195.1 Limnochordales bacterium | reverse complement strand
GTCCCAGAACCCCGCGGTGCGGGAGCTGATCCAGCACGAGATCAATGAGGTCAATCGCACCCTTTCCAGCCCCGAGCAGGTGAAAAAGTTTGCCATTTTGCCCAAGCGCTTGTACCAGGAAGACGGCGAGGTCACCCCGACGCTGAAAGTGAAGCGCAAGGCGATCATGGAAAAGTTTGCGGACATTGTCGCCCAGCTCTACGACGAGCGTCCCCCTCAACCCGGGGGCGCCGCCGGGGCACAAGCCGGCGCGGCGGAAACGGCCGGCGAGGCGGAAACGGCCGCCGGCCGCAGCTCCAGCGGCTGACGGGCGCAAGACACGGCCTCGCGCCGATATGAGGTGATGCCGTTGACCTACGCGGACCGTCCGTGGACACGGTACTACCCGCCGGGGGTCCCGCCGTCCTTGACGTATCCGGAAGAGTCGCTGGTGCAGCCGCTGCTCCGGTCCGCCCAGGCCCATCCCGACCGGCCGGCCATGCTGTTCTTCGGCAAGCCGACCACGTACGGGGAGCTGTTGGCCCAGGTGCGGCGGGCGGCGGCGGGCCTGGCGGCCCTGGGCGTGCGCAAGGGAGACCGGGTGGCCATCATGCTCCCCAACAGCCCCCAGTGCGTCATCAGCTACTACGCGGTGCTGTGGCTTGGGGCCGTGGTGGTGATGGTGAACCCGCTCTACACCCCGCGCGAGCTGCAGACGCAGCTCGCGGACAGCGGCGCGCGCCACATCATCGTCCTGGACATCATGTACCCCAAGGTGGCCCAGGTGCGCGCCGACACCGCCGTCGAGCGCATCGTGGTGACGGCGCTGCAGGAATACCTGCCCTTCCCGCTCAACTGGCTGTTCCCCCTGCAGCTGCGCCGCCAGGGGCAGGCGGTGCGCGTCCCGGCCGAGCCCCACATCACCCGCTGGCAAGACCTCCTCGCCCACGCGCCGGCGGGCGAGCCGGCGCCGGTTTCCCCGAAGGAGGATCTGGCCGCGCTGCAGTACACCGGCGGCACCACGGGCACGCCCAAGGGCGCCATGCTCACCCACTTCAACCTGTACGCCAACTGCGTCCAGATCGCGGCCTGGTTGAGCGAGTTCAAAGAGGACTCGTTCCGGGTGCTGGGAGCGCTGCCCTTCTTTCACGTGTACGGGCTGACCACGGTGCTCAACTACACCATCTTCGGCGGCGGGACCATGATTTTGGTGCCCCGCTTTGAGACCAATCAGGTCCTCAAGCTGATCCAGCGGTACCGGCCCCACGTGTTCCCGGGCGCGCCCACCATGTACGTGGCCATCCTCAACCATCCCAAGGCGCGGCAGGTCGACATGCGCTCCATCGCCGCCTGCATCAGCGGGGCGGCGCCCCTGCCCGCGGAGGTGCAGACCAAGTTCGAGGCACTGACCGGCGGCCGGCTGGTGGAAGGCTACGGGCTCACGGAGGCGTCCCCCGTCACCCACGCCAACCCGATCTGGGGCCACCGCAAGGTAGGCAGCATCGGCGTGCCCTGGCCGGACACCGAATGCCGCATCGTGAACCCTGAGACGGGCGAGGACGTGCCCGTCGGGCACGACGGCGAACTTTTGGTCCGCGGGCCGCAGGTGATGAAAGGTTACTGGAACAAGCCCGAGGAGACCGCCATGGCCCTGCGGGACGGGTGGCTGTGGACGGGCGACATCGCCCGCATGGACGAGGACGGCTACTTCTACATCGTCGACCGCAAGAAAGATATGATCATCGCCGGCGGCTTCAACATTTACCCGCGGGAAGTGGAAGAGGTCCTCTTCATGCACCCGGCGGTGCAGGAGGCGGCTGTCGTCGGCGTGCCGGACCCTTACCGCGGCGAAACCGTGAAGGCCTTCGTGGTCCTCAAGGCGGGCGCGCAAGCGACCGCCGACGAGCTCATCGCCCATTGCCGCCAGCACCTGGCCGCCTACAAGGTGCCGAAGCTGCTGGAGTTCCGCAGCGAGCTACCCAAGTCGCTGGTGGGCAAGGTGCTGCGCCGGGTGCTGCTGGAAGAAGAGACCAGGCGACGGCCGGCGGCCAGTTGACCGCCGGCCCTGGGAGACGGCCCCCTGCCGTCCATCGGCCAACCGACACCAGACCGTGGCCCAAGCCCCGTCCCCGGACGCTGCGGCTTGCGGCAAACCGAAGGAGGAAATGCGATTGCCCGCTGACATTCGCTCGGCCGCGGTGCTGGGCGCCGGTACCATGGGCGCCCAGATCGCCGCGCACTTGGCCAACCAGGGCATACCTTGCCTGTTGCTGGACATCGTTCCGCAGGACGCGGCGGGCGGCGACCGCAGCCGCTTGGCCAAGGCGGCCTTGGAGCGGCTGCCCAAGCTCAAGCCGTCGCCCCTGTACAGCACCGACCGCCTGGCGCTGATCACGCCGGGCAACTTGGAGGACGACCTCCACCGGATCGCCCACGTGGACTGGGTCATCGAGGCGGTGGTGGAGAACCTGGACATCAAGCGGCAGCTGTGGCAGCGGGTCGCGCCGCTTTTGGCGCCAGGCGCCATCGCCAGCACCAACACGTCCGGCATCCCCATCCACCGGATCGCGGCGGGGCTGCCCCTGGAGTTCCGGCGCCGGTTCCTGGGCACCCACTTTTTCAACCCGCCCCGCTACTTGTATCTGCTTGAGGTCATCCCTACGCCGGACACGGACCCGGCGGTGGTGGCGGCCATCACCGAGTTCGGCGAGCGGGTATTGGGCAAAGGCGTCGTCATCGCCAAAGACACGCCCAACTTCATCGCCAACCGCATCGGCACCTACGGCCTGATGGAGAGCGTGCGGGCGATGATCGCGATGGGCTTGCGGCCCGACGACGTGGACGCGATCACGGGTCCCGCCATGGGCCGACCCAAGAGCGCCACCTTTCGCACCCTGGACCTGGTGGGGCTGGACGTGGTGGCGTTGGTGGCCGCCAATCTACGCGAGGCGGTGGCCGAGGACTGGGAGCGGGGGGCTTTTGCGCTGCCTGATGTGCTCAAGGAACTCCTCGAGCGGCGGTGGCTTGGGGAGAAGACGGGCCAAGGCTTCTACAAGCGCATCAAAAAGAACGGCGAAAGCGAGATTCTGGTGCTGGACCTCGGCACCTACGAGTACGTCCCTCGCCGGCGGTTGAACGCCCCGTCGCTGGCCGCGGTGCGCAGCATCGACGACTGCCGGGAGCGGCTGCGGCGGCTGGTGCAGGCCGACGACGCGGCCGGCCGCTTCGCCTGGACGGTGCTGAAAAAGACGCTGCTCTACGCCGCCCGCAAGGTGGACGAGATTGCCGAGGACATTGCCAGCGTCGACCGGGCCATGCGCTGGGGCTTCGGCTGGGAGCTGGGCCCCTTTGAGGCCTGGGACGCCATCGGGCTGAAACCGTCGGTGGCCCGCATGCAGCAGGAAGGCGAGTCCGTGCCCCCGTGGGTGCTGGCTTTGGCGGAAAGCGACACGCCCGCCTTCTACACCGTCCGGGACGGCCAGGGCCTGCAGGCCACCACGGCGGGCGGCCACCGGCCGGTGCCGCCCCGGGCGCGGGTCATCAGCCCCGAGCTGCTCAGGGCCGGCGGCCGGGTCATCCAGGCGTCGGCAGGCGCGACCTTGTACGACCTGGGCGACGAGGTGGCGCTGGTGGACTTCCACTCGCCCAAGCAGGCCATCGGCGAGGACCTGGTCCGCATGCTGTTTGCCGCCATAGAGCGGGTGCGCAAGGACTTCCGGGGTCTGGTCGTCGGCAGCCACGTGGCGCCCAATTTCTGCGTGGGCGCCAACCTCATGCTCATCCTGATGGCCGCCCAGGACGGCGAGTGGGAAGACATCGATCTCATGGTGCGCCAGTTCCAGCAGGTCAACATGGCCCTCAAGTACCTGGAGCGGCCGGTGGTGGTGGCGCCCTACGGGATGACCCTGGGCGGCGGCGCCGAGCTTGCCTTCGCGGCCGACCGGGTCGTGGCGGCGGCCGAGACGTACATGGGCCTGGTGGAGGTGGGCGCGGGCGTCATTCCGGCCGGCGGCGGCTGCAAGGAGATGCTCATCCGGTATCTGGAGGGCCAGCCGGGCGTGCTGGACGCGCCGCCGGGCAACGGCCCGGGCATGCAGACGCCCATCGATCTGCAGCCCCTGGTCAACCGGGCCTTTGAGGTGATCGGCATGGCCAAGGTATCCACCAGCGCCGTCGAGGCCAAGCAGCTGCGCTACCTGCGGGCCGGCGACGCGATTGTGGCCAACCGCGACCACCTGTGGCACGAAGCCAAGCAGGCGGTGCTGGCCCTGGACGCGGCCGGCTACCGGCCGCCCGCGCGGCCGCAGATCCCGGTGGTGGGCCCCGACGGCCGGGCGGTGCTGGAGCTGGCGGCCCAGCAGCTCTTCTGGTCCGGCTACGCCACGGAGCACGATTTGACCATCGTGCGCAAGCTGGCCTATGTCTTGAGCGGCGGTGACGTGCCGGCGGGCACGCGGGTGACCGAAGAGTACCTGTTGGACCTGGAGCGGGAGGCCTTCTTGAGCCTGTGCGGCCATCCCAAGAGCCAGGCCCGGATGCAGCACATCCTGGCCACCGGCAAGCCGCTGCGCAACTAGCGCGTAAGGAGTGATCCACGGTGCGCGATGCCGTGGTTGTCGCGGGCGTGCGCACGCCCATCGGCAAAGCCCATAAAGGCACCCTCAAGGACGTCCGGCCCGACGACTTGGCCGCCCTGGTCATCCGGGAGGCCATGAACCGGGCACCGGGCGTGACGGCGGAGATGGTGGATGACGTGATTCTGGGCTGCGCCATGCCCGAAGGCGAGCAAGGGCTCAACATCGCCCGCATCGCAGCCCTGCGGGCCGGGCTGCCGACGACGGTGCCCGGGTTCACCGTCAACCGCTTCTGCTCTTCGGGGCTGCAAGCCATCGCCCTGGCCGCGGAGCGCATCATGCTGGGCCACGCCGACGTCATCATCGCCGGCGGCGTGGAGAGCATGAGCCGGGTACCGATGACCGGTTTCAAGCTCTCGCCCAACCCCGAACTCATGCAGACCATGCCCGAAGTCTACATGGGCATGGGCTTGACGGCCGAGCGGGTGGCGGAGCGGTTCCAGGTGAGCCGCGAGGAGCAGGACGCCTTTGCCCTGGAGAGCCACCGGCGGGCGGCCGCAGCCATCGACGCAGGCAAGTTCAAGGACGAGATCGTGCCGGTGACGGTGAAGCGCACCCGCTTCGACGGAAGGCGGGCCGTGACCGAAACCGTCATCTTTGACACGGACGAAGGCGTCCGGCGGGACACGTCCATGGAGGCACTGGCGGGGCTGCGGCCGGCCTTCAAGCAAGGCGGGACCGTGACCGCCGGCAACGCCTCCCAAATCAGCGACGGCGCCGCCGCGGTGGTGGTCATGGCCGCGGACAAGGCCGCCCGGCTGGGCCTGGAGCCCAAGGCCGTCTACCGCTCCTTCGCGGTGGGCGGGGTCGATCCGGACATCATGGGCATCGGCCCGGTGGAAGCGGTGCCCAAGGCGCTCAGGCTGGCCGGCATCAGCCTGGATGACGTGGACCTCATCGAGCTCAACGAGGCCTTCGCCGCGCAGGCCCTGCCCGTCATGCGCCGTCTCGGCATGGACCACGCGAAGGTGAACGTCAACGGCGGCGCCATCGCCCTGGGCCATCCCTTGGGATGCACGGGCGCCCGGCAGACGGTGACGTTGATGTATGAGGCGGCCCGGCGCAAGGCCCGTTATGGGCTTGTGACCATGTGCATCGGCGGAGGCATGGGTGCGGCCGGTGTGTTTGAATTCGTGAACGGAAAGGCGGATTGACCATGGCACAAGCAGCGAACTTGTACAAGCAGGGCGGCGGGTTTCTGCTGGGCATGCCCAGCGCCCAGGAAGTCTTCACGCCCGAGGACCTGACGGAGGAGCAGCGCCTCATCGGCGAGACCGCGGCCGGTTTCGGCAAGGAGCAGGTGGCGCCGCTTTTGGAGAAGATCGAAAACCGGGAGCACGAGCACTCGGTGGCCCTCCTGCGTCGAGCGGGCGAGCTGGGCCTGTTGGGCGCGGACATCCCGGCGGAGTACGGCGGGCTGCACCTGACCATCACGTCCTCCACCCTGATCACCGAGGTGCTGGGCCGCTACGCCGGCTCCTTTAGCCTAACCTTCGGCGCCCATACCGGAATCGGCACCTTGCCCATCGTGTACTTCGGCAACGAGGACCAGAAGCGGCGCTTCCTGCCGAAGCTGGCCAGCGGCGAGTGGATCGCGGCCTACGCCTTGACGGAACCCGACGCGGGGTCGGATGCCCTCGCGGCCAAGACGACGGCCACCTTGTCCGACGACGGCCGCTACTATATTCTCAACGGCCAAAAGCAGTGGATCACCAACGGCGGCTTCGCGGACGTCTTCATCGTCTACGCCCGGGTGAACCAGCGCATCACCGCCTTCATCGTGCCCCGCTCCCTGGAGGGGGTCAGCGTCGGTCCCGAAGTGGACAAAATGGGCATCAAGGGCTCCTCCACCGTCATGGTGTACCTGGACAACGTACGGGTGCCCGTGGAGAACGTCCTGGGCGAGGTGGACCGGGGCCACGTCATCGCCTTCAACGTCCTGAACCTGGGCCGCTGGAAGCTGGCCGCCGGGGCGTTGGGCGCGTGCAAGGCCCTCATTGAGGTGGCGGCCAAGTACGCCCACCAGCGCCGGCAGTTCAACGCGCCTATCGCCTCCTTCCCCCTCATCCAGCAAAAGCTGGCCGCCATGGCGGCCCGCACCTTCGTGCTGGAGAGCGTCGTGTACCGCACGGCGGGCCAGCTGACCGACGCCTTGAGCGCCCTGGATCTGGCCAAGGACGTGAGCCGCGAGGCCGCTCAGCTCATCAGCCAGTTCGCGGTGGAAGCCTCCATCAACAAGGTGTTCGGCTCCGAAGTGCTGGATTTGGTGGCCGACGAGGCGGTGCAAATTCACGGCGGCTACGGGTACATGAAGGAATTCGTGGTGGAGCGGGCCTACCGGGATGCTCGCATCAACCGCATCTTTGAGGGCACCAACGAGATCAACCGCCTGCTCATCCCAGGGACGCTGCTGCGGCGCACCCTCAAGGGCGAGCTGCCGCTCATGGAAGCGCTGCAGGAGCTGCAGCGGGAGTTGAGCCAGATGGTGCCCAGCTTGGGCGAAGCGGCGGCGGCCGCCGATGACCCGCTGGCCGAAGAGCGGCGGCTGGTGGACGGCTTGCGCAAGCTGACGCTGATGGTGGCGGGCCTGGCCGTGCAGAAGCACCTGGAGAAGCTGGAGCAGGAACAGGAGCTGTTGGCCGCCGCGGCGGACTTAAGTATCGGCGTGTACACGGCCCAAAGCGCCCTGCTGCGCACGGAGAAGGCGGGCTACCCGCCGCTGATGACGGACATGACGCGCCTGTTCATCCACGAAACCCTGGACGCGGCCGACGTCACCGCCCGCCGGGCCCTGGCGGCCCTGGAAGAGGGCGACGGCTTGCGGGTGCAGCTGGGCGTCGCCCGGCGCCTCACCCGCCGGGACCCGGTCAACAGCATCGCCCTGGGCCGGGCCATCGCCGCCCGGGTGCTGGAAGCCGAAGGCTACCCCTTGTGAACCGCACGGCTCCGCCGCCGGCGGCCTGGCCGCGGCTTCCCGGACGGGGGCAGTGCACGGCAGAGCCTTCTCCCCATCCCCGCGGCGCCTCCACCTCCGGTGGGGGCGCCGCGGCGCGTCCTGGGCCCCTCGCCTACTCCACCGGTTCTTTGTGCTCCACATGCCGCTCCTCCGCGTCGTCCCGCACGTAGGCCTCGGTGCGCTTCACGTTGGTGATGTACGCGGCGCGGGCCAGCATTTCGGTGCCCAGGGGAACGGTCAGAAACAGGACGATGATGGCGATGACGGGCTTCAGAAAAAGGTGCCCGAGCTCCGCCGACAACTCCACCGCGCAGGCCAACAGGATGATGGCCACGCCCACGGTGGACGGGACGCTGGCCGCGTGCACCCGGCTGAAGAAATCGGCAAAGCGGGCCACGCCCACCGCCCCGGCCAGGATGAGGAAGGCGCCCAGCAGGATCAGCGCGCTAGAAAGTATCTCTCTCAATGATGTCACCCTTTACGATGAACTTGGCCACCACGACGCTGAACACGAATGGCACCAGCGAGATCATGATGACCAGATCAAAGTGCACTGCCGTCTGATCCCGGATGGCCAGCACAGCGATGAGGGCCAGCAGGTTGGCGGAGAAGGTGTCGAAGGCCACCGTCCGGTCCAGCACCGTCGGTCCGGCCACCACCCGCACGGCGCTGAGCAGCAGGGACAGCGCCACCATGATCTGGGCGGCCGCGATGGACCACTGCAACAGCGACCCTTCCAGCATCCGCAACTCCTGCATCCAGTCCGCCATCACTGGGTCACCTCCAGGATCAGGTCCTCAAACAGCTCTTTGGACGCCCGCACCGACTCGACGTCGTTGAGGTCAAGGCAGTGGATGAAGATCTCCTTGCGGTCGGGACTGATGTAAATGGGCACGGCGCCCGGCGTCAACGTCAGCAGGTGGGTCAACGTCGTGATGCTGGCATCGGTTTCCAAGCGCAGCGGCAGCGCGATGATGCCGGGCCGGTGGGCGGGCCGCGGCGCCACCGCGATGCGGACGACGAAGTAGCCCGCCATCACCAGCTGCCACAAGAACAGGATGACGAACTTCACCAGCGCCAGCACCCGCTTGAGGTAGAAGGGCTGATGGGACCCTTTGCTGAGGGCATACAGGATCAGGCCGCCCATGACGAACCCCGCGGCCAGGTGAAACCCGCTGAAGGACCCCCACATGGCCATCCACGCGATGGCCAGCAGGATATGGATCGGGAATTGCTGCCACATGGACCGCGCCTGCCCCCCTTACCGCCCCTCCGGCTCATCCGGCGCGTCTGAGCCCGGTCCGCCCGGTGCGTCGTCGCTCGTTGTCTCGTCCAACCCGGCGCCGGGCGCCGGCGCGACCTCGGCAGGCGCAAAGCCCGCGGCGCCGTCTTCAGGCTGCTCGGGCATCCCGGCCGGCGGCACGGGGCCGGGCACCGCGCCCTGGGATGCGCCGGGCGCCGCGGGAGCGGTCAACGGCGCGGCGTCTGGGGCCAGCGCATACGCCGCCGGGTCAAAACCGCCCAGCACAGCCTGGATGTAGGCCTGGCCGTCCAGCAGCTGGTCCGCGGCGGCCGCGGCGTAGGTGAACACCGCCTCCGCGCCCAGGCCCATGGCCAGGGAGACGGCCACCAGGGTGGCGATGGCCGCGACCATCCCCCGGAACTCGCGGCTGTCTTTGTTGAGCCGCCGGTCGCCGAATACATCGCCCCAGAAGCCGAGCCGGAAGATCTTGACCATGGCGTAAAGCGTGCCCAAGCTTACCGCCAGGGCCACGGCGGCGGTGGCGTACCGCTCCGCGTCGATGGCGGCCCGCACCAGGGTTACCTTGCCGAAAAAGCCCGACAAGGGCGGCACGCCCACCAGGGAGAACGCCGCCGCGAGGAACAAGGCTCCCAGGGAGCCGTGGGTGGTGAGCAGTCCGCCCATGCGCTTCAGGTTGGTGGTGCCCGTCACCCGCTCCGCGGCGCCGGCGCACAAGAACAGGACCGGTTTCACGATGATCTGGTGCAGCACAAAGATGACTGTGCCGGCGATGGCCAAGGGGGTGTACAGGGCGATCCCCCAGAGCATGTAGCCGATCTGGCTGACTACGTCGTAGGCCAGGATGCGCTTGAAGTCGGTCTTGGCCACGGCACCCACGATCCCCGCCACCATGGTCACCACCGCCAGAGGCAGGAGCAGCCCCTCGTGGGTAAAGGCCGGGTCCTCCACGAACAGGAGGGTGAAGGTGCGCAGCAGGCAGTAGATGCCCACCTTGGACAACACGCCCCCGAAGAAGGCCACGACGGGCGTGGGACCGGCGGTGTAGCTTTCCGGCAGCCACACGTGCAGCGGCACCATCGCGGACTTGACGCCGAACACGATGAGGAAGAGAACCGCGATGACCGTCAGCCACCCGCCCGAGTCGGACAGCTGGATGCGCGCGGCCAGGTCGGCCATGTTCAGGGTGCCGTAGGCGCGGTACAGCCCCGCCACGCCCAGCAGGAAAAAGCCGGATGTGACGTTGTTGATGAGCGCGTACTTCAAGGTTTCCCGCAGCTGCACGGGCCGGCCGCCCAGGCCCACCAGCAGGTAGCTGGCCATGAGCATCAGCTCGAAGAAGACGAACAGGTTGAAGATGTCGCCCGTCAAGAACGACCCGTTGACGCCCACCAAGAGAAACTGAAAGGCTGGGTAGTAGAAATGCTCCTCTTGCCGCCGATCGAGGCTGTAGAAGGAAAACAAGAGCACCGCCAACGCGGCGACGGCCGTGGCGGTCATGAAGGCGGCGCTGGTCAAATCCGCCACCAAGGTGATGCCGAAGGGAGCGGGCAGGTTGGCCGCGTAAAAGGTTTGGATGCCCTCCGTCCAGACGCGGTTCGTCAGGCGCACGCTGACGGCCACCCCCGCCAGAGCCGCGACCAGGCTGACCGAGCGCTGCACCGGCAGGCGGCGGGAAAAGATGAGCAGCGCGCCCGTAACGAGGGGCAGCACGATGGGCGCCACGACCAGGTTACTCATGCTCCACCCCCGTCAGGGATCCCACGTCGGACGTGCCGTGTTCTTCAAACGTCCGGTACCCTAAAGCCAGAAGCAGCGCAAACACGCCGAGCCCGATGACGATGGCGGTAAGGATGAGGGACTGGGGCACCGGGTCCATCATGCGGGCCGTGGGGTCGTTGTTGAGGATGGGCGGCACGCCGTCCTCCACCCCGCCCGACATGAACAGGGCCAGGTTGATGCCGTAGCCCATCAGGATGGAGCCCAAGATCACCCGCAGCAGCTCCCGGGTGAGCATCAGGTAGACCGCGCAGCCGACCACCACGCCCACCGTGAGGGCCACCAGCACTTCCAAGCCGCTTCAACCCCTCTCCGCAAACTCGGAACCGGGCCGGAACAAGTCCGTCATGTGCTCCTGCTCCAGCGGTACGCCGTCGGACATGGCCGCCACCAGCCAGATGATGGTGCCCGCCACGGTGAAGGCCACGCCCAGGTCAAACACCATCGCGGAAGCCAGTTCCACTTGGCCCACCCAGGGCAGGTGCAAGTGCAGGAAGCCCCGGGTCAGGAACGGATAGCCCGCCAGCACGCTGCCCAGGCCTACCGCGCCGATGGTGGACAGCCCCGTGGCGATCAGATTGCGGGGATGCACCGGCACCATGGCCAGAGCCGCCGTCCGCTCGTAGGCCAGCGCCCAGATGACCACCGCCGAGGCGGCCATCACCCCTGCCGCGAACCCGCCGCCCGGGTTGTGGTGGCCCCGGAAGAACAAGTACAGGGCGAACACCAGCACCAGGTAAAACAGCACCCGGGACACCGAGGGAACGATGACGGGGTTGATCATCAGGGGGCTCCGGGGCCGCACCACGCCGCCCCGGTCCACGCGGGAAGCGACCAAGGCGAAGACGGCCATGCCCGCGAGGCCAAACACGGTCGTCTCAAAGACCGTGTCAAACCCGCGGAAGTCCACCAGCATGACGTTGACGATGTTGCGGCCGCCGCCAATGGCCAAGCTGTTTTCCACGTAGAAGTGGCCGATGGTGTCAAACAGGCGGTTGCCCTGGGTCAGGAGCGTGTAGCCGGCCGTCACCACGCCCGCGGCCACCGCCACCGCGATGTTCCACGGGCGGACGCGCGGCGCCGTCCAGTGATGGCGCAAGGCCGGCATGAACCCGAAGGCCAAAAACAGCGGGATGATGGACACGGTCTCCACGATGGTCTGGGTCAGCGCCAGGTCGGGCGCATCCCACAAAAACCACAGCACCGCCACCGCGAAACCCACCGCCGCGACGCCCAGCGCCAGGGAGATGCGCAAGCCCGCCCCGGCCGCCAGCGCCGCACCGCCCATGAGGATGAGACATGCCACCAGCTCTACCCAGCCGATGGGCGTCAAGGAGGACACCGCCGCCCGGAGGCCCGGCAGCCCCGTGCGGACGAGGGTGAAACCGGTCAGGGCAATGGCAAAGCCGAGGACGTAGACGAAGTAGTCCCGGATGTTGCCCGTCATCACCCGCCGCGTCCAACGCTGGAAATCCTCTTCCACTAGATGCAGCGCCCGCTGGTAGACGGCATTCGCGTTCCACCGGACGCCGCTGACCCACCCGAAGATAGGCAGCGCCCGCGGCAGCTGCCAATACAGGAGAGCGCCAAGGGCCAAGGCGGCGCCGCTCATCCCCAAGGCCGGCGTGACGCCGTGCCACACGGCCAGGTGGAGCTCCTCCGTGGAGCCCCGCAGCGCCTCCACTGCGCCGGCCACCAGCGTTCCTTCCACCAACTGCGGTGCGACGCCCAACAGCACCACCAAGGCGGCCAGTACCAGCGGCGGCGCCAACAGCGCCCACGGGGCTTCATGGGGCGGCTTGGGGGTGTCGGTGGTCGGGGGCCCGAGAAAGACTTTCAAAGTAATCAGGAGGCAGTACGCCGTGGTAAACACGCTGCCCACCACGGCCAAGGCCGGCAGCAGCCAAGGGAACCAACCGGCCCCCACCGGCGGATGCAGCAAAGCTTCCAGGATCATCTCTTTGCTAACGAACCCGTTGAGCAGCGGCACGCCGGCCATGGCCAGCGCACCCAGGAACATGACGGCAGCCGTGACCGGCATAGCGCGCCCGAGCCCCGACAGGCGCGCGATGTCGCGGGTGCCCGTTTCGTGGTCGATGATGCCGACGGCCATGAACAAGCTGCCCTTGAACACCGCGTGGTTGAGGATGTGCAGGACCCCGGCGGCCAGGGCCGCATCCGTGCCGAACCCGAACATGGTCATGATGAAGCCCAGCTGGCTCACGGTGCTGTAGGCCAAAAGCGCCTTGAGGTCCCGCTGCTGCACGGCCAAGAAGCCCCCCAGCACCATGGTGGCGATGCCCACCGCGGCCACGGCATGGAACCACAGTTCCGTGCCGCCCAGGATGGTGCCCATGCGGGCCGTGAGAAAGATGCCGGCCTTGACCATGGTGGCCGAGTGCAAGTAAGCGCTGACGGGCGTGGGCGCGGCCATGGCGCCCGGCAGCCAGATGTGAAACGGCGCCTGGGCCGACTTGGTGAAGGCCGCCAGCAGGATGAGGGCCACGATGAGGGGGTAGTCCTTGTACGCCCGCAGACCCGGCCCAACCCCGATGAGCTCCCGGATGGAGAGGCTGCCGGCCCACGCGCCCATGAGCAGGAGGCCGAACAGCAGCCCCAGGCCGCCCAGGACGGTGATGAGCATGGCCTTCAGGGCTCCGTCCCGGGACTCGCCGCGCGCGTGCCAAAACCCGATGAGCAGGAACGAACTGATGGAGGTCATCTCCCAGAACATGTACAAGACCAGCACGTTCTCGGCCATGACCACGCCCAGCATGGCGCCCATGAAGAGGAACAAACAAAGGTAGAAACGGCCCCGATCCTCCCGCGGCCTCAGGTAGGCGTTGGCGTACGCCACCACCAGGGTGCCGATGCCCGCGATCAAGAGGGCAAACAAGAGGCCGAAGCCGTCCAGCCACAAGGAAAACTCCAGGTCGAAGGCCGGCGCCCACCGCCAGGTGGACACCACAACGT
>DATCKT010000141.1:0-4207 GCA_036562195.1 Limnochordales bacterium | reverse complement strand
CGGGCCAGCGCGGCCAACCCCGACGACTACATCATCATCCCCGAAGCCATCCACCTGGAGCCCTACGGCTGGATGGTGCCCGAAAACGACTCCGACTGGCGCGATTTCGTGAACCACTTCCTGCTCTGGACGCTGGAGACGGGCATCTTCTACGAGGTCTACGACAAGTGGATGGGCCCGGGCTCGGAGACGGAGATCCCCCGCAGCCAGGCCTACGAACACTACCTGCAGATGGTGCGCTGGCCGGGCCTGGACGAGGCTTGGCCGGGCCGGCGCCAGTAACGGGGGCCCGCACGATGCCAGGGAAACGAGGGAGCGACCGCTCTATGATGCCGCCTGCGCGGTTCTATCCGGGGTAGCGTGGAGGGAAGCGCGTGGGAAACTACGTCTTTCGCTGGGACGTGCTGTGGACGGCTCCCTATAAGGACTGGCTCATCTCCGGCATCCAAAAGACGCTGTTGATCGGGGCGAGCGCCTGGATCATCGCCTTAGGGGTCGGGATCGTGGTCGGCCTGTGCCGGGCCGCCACGTCCCGGCCCCTGCGGGCTCTGGGAACAGCGTACGTGGAGCTTTTCCGCAACGTGCCGCTCCTGGTGCAGCTGTTCTTGTGGTACTACGCGGTGCCGCCCTTGTTTGGCCCCGCGTTCATGCGCATGCCCAACCTGAACCTGTACGTGGCCATTTTGGGCCTCGGGCTGTACACCGCGTCGCGGGTGGCCGAGCACGTGCGCTCGGGCCTCAACGGCGTCGGGCAGGGCCAGTACTGGGCCGGGCTGTCCACGGGATTGACCCATTTCCAGCTCTACCGCTACGTCATTGTCCCGCACAGCATCCGGCTGGTCATTCCCCCGCTGACCACCGAGTTTCTGACGATCTTCAAGAACTCCTCGCTCGCCCTCACCATCGGCGTCCTGGAAACCACCGGCGCGGCCAACCGCATCAGCTCCTTTACGTTCCAAGGCATCGAAGCGCTGACGGCCGCCATGCTCACGTACCTGGTCATCGGCCTGACCGTGGTCGGCATCATGTCCTTCATCGAGCGGCGAACCCGGATCCCGGGCCTGTACGGACGAGGGTAGAGAGGAGCACCGTGCCGTTGGACCTGAGCGTCATCGCCCGCAACTGGAGACTGCTGGCCCAGGGCTTTCTGGTTTCGCTGGAGCTGTTTGCCGTGGCCGTCACGGGGGCGCTCCTCTTAGGGATCCTCGTGGGCCTGGGGCGGCTGTCGTCCAAGCCGTGGATCTACTATCCGGTCACGGCCTACGTCAACATCATGCGCAACATCCCGCTGGTGCTGGTCATCTTTTGGGTGTACTTCATCCTGCCCCTGTTTCGCGGCACCGCGGCGCCGCCCTTTGTGGCAGCGGCCATCGCCTTCATCATCTTTGAGGCCACCTACTACGGGGAGATCATCCGGGCCGGTTTCCGAATCTCGCGGGGACCGGTCATGGCGGGGCTGGCGTCGGGGCTGACCCATTGGCAAACGGTGCGCTACATCCTCATTCCCATCGGGCTGAAACGGGTGCTGCCCAGTCTCTTGACGCAGAGCATCGTGATGTTTCAAGACACGACGCTTGCGTACGTGATCGGTCTGCGGGAGTTCTTGCGGGCGGCGGCCGCGGTCGACGCCCGGGAGGTCCGTTCGCTGGAGTTGTACGGCCTTGTGGGGCTGGTGTATTTTATCGTGTGTCTCACCGCCTCGCGGCTCACCCATCGATTGGAGGCCAAGGGCATTGCCGCAAAACGCGCTGATCGAGATCAGGAATTTGACCAAGCGGTACGGCCGGTTCACGGCGCTTGAGAACGTCTCCGCCCGGTTTGAGCGCGGGAAGTGCGTCGTCATCTGCGGCCCCAGCGGCTCGGGGAAAAGCACGCTGCTGCGCTGCATCAACGGCCTGGAGCCCTTTGACGATGGCGACGTCATCGTCGGGGGCCAGTCCGTAAAGCAGCTGCTTAGGGGCAAGGGGATCTACGCGCTGCGGGCCCGGATCGGGATGGTGTTTCAGCAGTTCGAGCTGTATCCCCATATGACGGTCATCGACAACATCACGCTGGCCCCCATCAAGGTCAAGAAGGTGGACCCGGCCGAGGCGCGGCGCCATGCCATGGCCCTCCTCGAGCGCGTCGGCATTCCCGAGCAGGCCCACAAGTACCCGGCCGAGCTGTCGGGTGGGCAGCAGCAGCGGGTCGCCATCGCCCGCGCCCTGGCCATGAACCCCGAGATCATGCTCTTCGACGAGCCGACGTCGGCGCTGGATCCCGAGATGGTGCGGGAGGTGCTGGAGGTCATGGCGGAGCTGGCCCGCACGGGCATGACCATGCTGGTGGTCACGCACGAGATGGGCTTCGCCCGGGCGGTGGCCGACGAGGTGATCTTTATGGATCACGGCAAAATCGTCGAGCGATCGGACGTGGACACCTTCTTCACCGCGCCGCGAAGCGATCGGGCACGGGAATTCGTCGATCGGGTCCTGGTCCATATTTGACGAGCTGAACGACGCATCGGCGCATGAGGAGGCAATCGCATTTACGCACGCACCCCGCTCCGCTGGTCGACCTGGTCCGCCGCCTTGCTCCTCATGGCGCTGGCCGGCCTGGGAACCGCGCTTGGGGCCGCCCTATGGGCCGTCCCTCCGGACGCCGTGGCGTCTGCCCAGGGCTCGTGGAGCCTCGCCCCCGGGTTGGACCTTGAGTACGACATCATCATCAGCGGCGGCACCGTCATCGACGGCTCCGGCATCGTGGGCTATGCCGCCGACGTGGGCATCAAAGACGGCTACATCTATGCCATTGGGGACCTGTCCCAAGCCGCGGCGCGCCGGCGGATCGACGCCCGCGGCCTCATCGTCGCGCCCGGTTTCATCGACAGCCACAGCCACGCGAAGACGGCGCTGTTGCCCAATCCCTTGAGTTCCCTGTCCCAGGGCGTGACCACCGAGATTTTGAACCCTGACGGCGAGGGCCCCACCAACATCGCCGCGCAGCTGAGCCGCTTGGAAGCCGCCGGCCTTGGAATCAACGTGGGGGCGTTCGTCGGTTTCAACGCCGCGTGGAGCGAGGTGGTCGGGCCCACCTACCGTCGCCCGGCGCCGCAAGAGATCGACGCGATGCGGGCCATCATCGCGCAAGGGATGGCGGACGGCGCCCTCGGCGTGTCGTCGGGGCTGTTTTACGCACCGGCCGTGTCCGCGACGACGGAAGAGGTGCTGGCGGTGGCCGAAGCGGCCCGGTCGTGGCGAGCCGTGTACTCGACGCACATGCGCGACGAAAGCTTCGGCGTCCTGGCGGCCATGACGGAGGCCGTGGACATCGCGACCGGGGCGGGGTTGACGCCCGACATCACCCACATGAAGATTGGGTTGCCCTACACCTGGGGCAAGGCGGCGGAGGCCGTGGGCATCATCAAGCAGGCCAACGCCCGGGGCATCTACATGACCGCTTCGGTGTATCCGTACACGGCCAGCTCGACCTCCCTCACCGCCATCGTGCCGCCGTGGGTGCAGGAGGGCGGCCGCCCGGCGATGCTCGCGCGGTTCCGGGATCCGGCGCTGCGGGAGCGCATCGCCCGCGAGATCGAGGACTACATGCGCATTTGGGTCCGCACGGCCGACCAGGTGTACTTTCCCGAGCAGCGGCGCACCCTCGCCGACGAAGCCGCCAGGATGGGCGGCGTCTCCGCGGGGGAAGCCGTCATCCGCATCCTCGAGCAAGGAAACCGCCGCACCATCTATCACTTCGGCAGCGACGCGGACCTGGCCGTGCTGCTGGCCAACCCTTATGCCGCCGTGGCGTCCGACGGCGGCGCGACCAACTCCAACGCCGTGCACCCCCGCCGCTACGGGACGTTCCCCCGGGTGCTGGGGCGGTTCGTGCGGGAGGAGGGGCTATTGAGCTGGCAGGAAGCCATCCGCAAGATGACGGGGCTGCCGGCCACGCTGCTCGGTTTCGTGGATCGCGGTTTTATCGCCGTGGGCATGGCCGCGGACATCACGGTCTTCGATCCCAAGACCATCATCGACCGCTCCACCTTCGACAACCCGCGACAGTACGCTGAAGGCGTCCGCTACGTGCTGGTCAACGGCCAGGTGGCGTTTGAAGACGGCAGTTTGACCGGCGCCAGGGCGGGCGTGGCGCTCAGGAAGCATCCCAACGCACCCAGCCGGCCGATGAACCCGCCTCACCTGGTGCAAGCCACAGGCACGGGGGC
>DATCKT010000140.1:0-8560 GCA_036562195.1 Limnochordales bacterium | reverse complement strand
GATCACACCAGATCCATGCGAATGTGCTTCACCAGCAGGTACTCTTCCAGGCCGTACGCCGACAGCTCAAGGCCGATCCCGCTCTCCTTCCAGCCGCCGTACGGGTACGGCACCTCGCCGCCGGAGACGTTGTTGATGCCCACCGTGCCGCATTCGAGCCGCTCCGACACCTCAAAGGCGGTCTTGAGGTCCCGGGTGTATAGATAGGCGACCAGCCCATAGGGGGAGTCGTTGGCCAGGCGCACCGCCTCGTCCATGTCGCGGACCTTCATCACGGGCGCCACGGGGCCGAAGGTTTCCTCGCGCATGACCCGCATCCCGTGATGGCACTCGGCCAGCACCGTGGGCATGTAGAAATAGCCGCGGGCGTACTCCTCGCCCTCCGGCTCCCGGCCTCCGTAGAGCAGCTGCGCGCCCTTCTCCACCGCGTCCTGGACGTGGGCCCGGCACGTCTCGCGCCCCTCCTCCGTGGTGAACGGGCCCAGGTCGACGCCCTCCTGCAAGCCGTTGCCGATGCGCAGCCGGCGGGCTTCCTCCACCAGCCGCTCCACGAAGGGCTCGTACACGGCCTCGTGGACGTAGATGCGGTTGACGGCGTTGCAGATCTGGCCCATGTTGCGGAAGGCCCGGTACGCGGCCCCGTACGCCGCCTGGTCCAGGTCGGCGTCGGGCGCCACGATGAGGGGGCAGTGGCCGCCCAGCTCCAAGGAGATCCGCTTGAGCCCGTCCGCGGCCATGCGCATGATCTCTTTGCCCGTCTCCGTCTGGCCGGTCATGGCGATCTTGCGGATCAGGGGATGCTGCACCAGGGCCCGGCCCACCCGGCTGCCGGAGCCCATCACGATGTTCAGCGCCCCGGGGGGCAACCCGGCTTCCTGCAGGCAGGCCAGAAACGCGGTCACGGCCAGCGGGGTGACCGACGGCGGCTTGGCCACCACCGTGCACCCGGCCGCCAGCGCCGGCGCCACTTTCCACGAGAGGAGCAGCACCGGGTAGTTCCACGGCCCGATGGCGGCCACCGGGCCCACCGGCTGCTTGATGACGAGGCTGCGGCGGTTGGCCCGGTCCGTGGGGAAGATCTCGCCGTAGATGCGGCGGGCCTCCTCGGCGTAATACTCCAGAGCGTCGGCCGAGGCGTCGATCTCGCCCACGGCCTCCTTGAGGGGTTTGCCCTGCTCCATGGTGAGCAGCCGGCCCAGCTCCTCCCGCCGGCTGCGGGCGAGGCGCGCCGCTTCCCGCAGCACCCGCGCCCGTTCCTTGGGGGCCGTGGCCGCCCACCCGGGGAAGGCCGCATGGGCCGCTCGCACCGCCCGGTCCACATCGTCTTCGGACGCCGCGGGCACGGAGGCGAAGACTTCCCCTGTGGCGGGGTTGCGCACGTCCAGGCGAGCGCCGCCCGCCGCATCCACCCACTGGCCGTTGATCAGCATGTGTGCAGGCATGTTCATCCCTGATCCCTCCCACGGTGCTCTGTCTCTCCCGGCCCACGGCCCTCTTGCCCATCCGGCTGCGCCGGGATCAGCTGGACGCGGGCGTGGCGGGCCGTCTGCGCCTCCGCGAAGGCGCGGTGGGCTTCGGCCAAGGGGAAGCGTCCCGTGGCCAGCCGCTCGGCCGGAATCACCCCGGCCGCCAAAAGCTCCACCGCCCGCCGCAGCTGCACCAGGCTGGCCCCGGTGGTGCCGGTGACGGTCACTTGGCCGTAGTGCACGTGGTTGCCGGGCATGGCCACGGCGTCGTCCCCCGCCGGGAAACCGGCGAACAGGTTGACGCGGCCCTTGCGGGCCGCCCAGCCGATGGCCCGGGCCGCCAGGGCGGCCGAGGGCACCGTCACCACCACCACGTCGGCCCCGCGGCCTTCTGTCCACTGGGCAATGCGGGCATCCAGGTCGGCGGCTTGATCGTCCCAGGCGTCGTTGGCCCCGAGCTCCTTGGCCCGCTCCAGGCGGGCTTGGCTGCGGCCCACCACGAGAATGCGGGCGGCACCCAGGGCGCGGCCGAGGGCCACATGCAAAAGACCCATCGCGCCCGCCCCCACCACCAGCAGCGTTTCGCCCGGTTGCATCCCGCAGGCGGCCAGCGAGTTCAAGCAGCAGGCCACCGGCTCAAACAGGGCCGCCGCGCTGTACCCAAGCCCGGGCGGCAGCGGGAACACGTTCCCGGCCCGCACGGCGCGCGCCGGCACCCGCATGAACTCCGCCATGCCCCCGTCCAGGGAAATGCCGAAGGCCTGGTAGTCCCGGCACAGGTGCCCGTCGCCGGTGAGGCACTGGAGGCAGCGGCCGCAGCCGATGTTGGGGGCGACGGCCACCCGCTGCCCGACGCAGAAAGCCTCGGCCGCCCCGCCGCCATCGCCCGCCACGGCGGCCACCTCGCCCACCACCTCGTGGCCGAGGACGCGCGGCCCGCTGCCGGGCGGGAGTTTGAAATGGCCGCGGGCCAGGATCTTCCGGTCCGTGGCGCAGATCCCGGCCGCTCCCACGCGGATGAGCACGTCGCCGGGCTCGAGTGCCGGTACGGGCACCTCCTCCACGCGCAGGTCGCCTGGGCCGTGAAACCTTACGGCCTGCATGCGCTCAGGCAACATGGCCGCTGGTTTCCTCCTGCCCGGCCGCCCGCTCGAGGGGCAGGTCCACCGGCTGCCCGGTGCGCAGCGACCGCACCGCGGCCAGCGCGGCCTCCAGGGCCCGGCGGCCGTCTTCCCCGGTGACCTCCGGGGTGGCCCGCCCGAGGATGCAGTCCACGAAGTGCCGATCCTCCCCCAGGTACCCGTCCCGGAACCGGTCGCGCCAGCTGGCGAACGCCGGCTGGACGAACCCCTGCTCCCGGGTGCACACGCCCATGGCCTGGCCCCGGACGTCGCCTACGAACAGCACGCCCCGGCTGCCCAGGATCTCCATGCGGGCGTCGTAGCCGTAGTCCACGGGGCAGCTGCCGTCGATGACCGCCAGCACCCCGCCTTCCAGGCGCGCGGTGACGATGATGTTGTCGTAGAAGTCCGGATGCTGCTCCCGTACGTGGCGGGCTTTGAGGCAAACGGCTTCCGCGTACACCCGGGTGAACTCGCGCCCCGTGAGCCACCGCACGGCGTCGAAGTCGTGGCTGTTGACCTCGGCCACCATGCCCAGGCTCAGCTCCTCGTTCCACGCCCAGGCGGGCGGCAGCCCCGGCCCGCGCGTCAGGGAGCGCACCTGCATGGGCTCGCCGATGGCCCCCGCGAGGATCTGCTGGCGGGCGGCGCGGAACTCCGGGCTGAAGCGCCGCATGAAGGCCATCTGCAGGTGCACGCCCGCCTCGCGGCACGCCCGGATCATTCGGTCGGCCGCAGCCAGCGTGGTAGCCATGGGTTTCTCGCAGAGGACGTGCTTGCCGGCCTGCGCGGCCTTGACGGCCAGCTCCTCGTGGGTAAAGGTGGGGGTCGTAATCACCACGCCGTCCACCGACGGGTCCGCCAGCACCGCGTCCACGTCGGTGCACACCCGCTCTAGTTCCAGCTCCCGGGCGGCTTGCGCCGCGACGCCCGGGTCGGTGTCCACGATGGCGACCAGCGTCGCGTCGGGGATGTGATGGCGAAAGTTGCGGGCGTGGACCCTGCCGGCCCGCCCGCCGCCGATGACTGCGATGCCCACCGGCTTGCGTCGTGACAAGGTCGGTCATCCTTTCACCTTTACACCAAGTTCGTTTCCATCGCTGCGCTCGGGCTCATCTCAGGCCGTACCCGGGCTCAACTCGGGCTGGGCCCAGGCTGGCTCGGGTTGATTCCGGGCTCATCTCGGGCTGCGCCCGGGCTGAGGCCGGGCTGAACCCGGGGTTCAGGCTGAGCCAAGGCCCATCCCAGGCTTGATCGAGGGCGGGTCAGTGCCCGAACCGGCGCCGCCGCCACTGGTCGAAGACGACCACCCCGACGATGATGGCGCCCATGATGACCCGCTGCCAGAAGGCGGACACGTTCATCAGGTTCAGGCCGTTGTTGAGCACGCCCATGATGAGCACGCCGATGATGGTGCCCCCGACGCCGCCCTCGCCGCCGAACAGGTTGGTGCCCCCGATGACCGCCGCGGCGATGGAGTGCAGCTCAGCGCCCTCCGCCATCAGGGCGTTGGCCGAATTCAAGCGCCCGGTGAGCACCAGGCCGGCGATGCCCGCCATGAGCCCGGAGAACGTGTAAACGGCGATCTTGGTGCGATCCACGTTGATGCCGGAAACCCGCGCCGCTTCCCGGTTGCCCCCCACCGCGTACACCGCCCGGCCAAAGGCCGTGTAGCGCAGCAGGAACCATCCGAGGGCCACCATGAGCGCGGCCGCGATGGCCGCCACCGGCACGCCGCCCACCATGCCGCTGCCCAGCCAGATGAGCTGCTGCGGCAGGCCTCCCCGGAGCGTTACGGCCGTCAGATGGGAGGGCACCGGCAGGCCGTCGGTGACGATAAGCGCCAGTCCCCGGGCCACGGACATCATGCCGATGGTGGCGATGAAGTCCGTGATGCGGCCCTTGGCGATGACCACGCCGTTGATCAGGCCGCACAGCGCGCCTACCAGCAGCGCCGCGAGCATCCCCAGCCACACGTTCCACTCCCAGTACGCCATGGCCACCGCGCCGACGGAGGCCGACAACGCCAGGATCGCCCCCACCGACAGGTCGATGCCGGCCGATAAGATGACGACCGTCTGGCCCACGGCCAGGATGGCGTTGATGGACACTTGCCGCAGCACGTTCATCAGGTTGCCGAATGTAAGGAAGTGCGGCGACCCCAGGGCCAGGTACACCACCAGGGCGCACAAGGCGATGATGGGGCCGCCCCGCATCACCCACGACCAGCGGCGGCGGGCCGGGCCGTGGACCTCCACCATCAGCGGGGAGCGTTCCTGGACGTGGGCATCGGTTGCCTTGCTCACGCGGGCACCTCCAATCCGCTTGCGACAGACATCAAGGACTCCTCGGTGCACTGGTCCACCGGCAGTTCCGCCACGACGCGGCCCCGGTACATGACCGCCACCCGGTCGCAGACGGCCAGCACCTCGCGCGGATCCGACGAAATGAGCAGGATCCCGGATCCTTCCTCCGCCAGCTGCCGGACGATCTGGTACACTTCCGCTTTGGCGCCCACGTCGATGCCGCGGGTCGGCTCATCCAGGATGAGGATGCGGGCACCGGTGCAGAGCCACTTGGCCAGCACCACCTTCTGCTGGTTGCCGCCGCTGAAAAAGCGCACCTGCCGGCGGGGATCCGGCGGGTGCACCCGCAGCCGCTTGACGAACGCCTCCGCTTCCCGGGCTTCGCGGCGGCGCCGCAAGAGCCCCCACGCACTGAACCGCCGCAAGCTGGCCAGAGTCACGTTTTCGCCCGCCGTCAGGGGGTACACGAGCCCTTGCCGCCGGTCTTCGGTGACGAACGCGAGGCCCGCCCGGATGGCGTCTTCGGGCGAGCGGATGTCCACCGGCCGGCCCTCCACCCGGACGCTGCCCCGCGTCACGGGATCGAGCCCGAACAAGGCGCGCGCCAGCTCCGTGCGCCCGGAGCCGATGAGCCCAAACAGGCCCAGCACCTCGCCCCGGCCCACAGTCAACCGGACGCCGTCCAGCCCCGTGGGGGTGGCCAGCCCGTCGATCTCCAGCAGCGGCTCGCCGGCCCGCGCCGCGCCCGCGGCAAACCGGTCCCCCACGTCCCGGCCCACCATCATGCGCACCAGTTCCGCCTCGCTGACCTCCGCCATGGGAACCGTCGCGATGCGCCGGCCGTCCCGAAGCACCGTGACGCGGTGGGCGATGCGGCGCACCTCCGCCAGGCGGTGGGAGACGTAGATGATGCCCACTCCGCGCCCCCGCAGCCGTTCGATGATGGCAAACAGCCGCTGCACCTCGTGGTCGGACAGGGCGGAGGTGGGTTCGTCCAGGAGGAGGATCTTGGGATTCCACGTCAGCACCCGGGCGATCTCGACCAACTGCTGCTCGGCCATGCGCAGCCGGTGCACCGGCCACCAGGGGTCAAGCTCCTCCAGGTCCAGCTCCCGCAGGACCTCCCGGGCGCGGGCGCCCACCGCGTCCCAGTCGACGATCCCGCGCCGGCGCGGCAGCCGGCCCAGGAAGATGTTCTCCGCGACGCTCAAGCTCGGGATCAGGCTCAATTCCTGATAGACGGTGCTGATGCCCAGAGACTGGGCGTGCCACGGCGAGGCGATGGTGACGGGCGCGCCGTCCAAGTACACCCGGCCCTCGTCGGGGGCCAGGGCGCCGCTGATGATCTTCATCAGCGTCGACTTGCCCGCACCGTTCTCGCCCAGCAGCGCGTGCACCTCGCCGGCATGGAGGTCAAAGTTCACGCCCTTGAGCGCCACCACGCCGGGAAACCGCTTGACGATGCCCTCCATCTTGAGCAGGGCCGCCGCGCTCATTGCACCCACCCCCGCCCGGCGCTCAGCGAGCCGTGTAGCCGCCGTCCACCGCCAGCACCGCGCCGGTGGCGTAGGCCGACTCGTCGGCGGCCAGGTGAACGATGGAAGCCGCGATCTCCTCGGGCCGGCCGAGGCGGTTCAACGGGCGCGCCTCCTCCAGCGCCCGGCGGGCCGCCGCCGGATCCCGCTCGCGGCTGACCGCCTCTTCCACCAGGGGCGTCCACGTGGTGCCGGGGCAGACGCAGTTGACCCGGATGCCGTAGGGCGCCAGTTCCACCGCCAGGCTGCGGGTCAGGGAGATCATGCCGGCTTTCGAGACGTTGTAGGCCACCTGGCCGGGGATGCCCACCAGGCCCGCTTCCGACGACACGTTCACGATCACGCCGCCCCGGCCCGACCGCAGCAGCTCCTGCACAAAGCGCCGGGCGCAGAGAAACGCGCCGGTCAAATTCACCCGCAGGATGCGCTCCCAGTCAGCCAAGGTCGTGTCCTGCACCGGCGCCTTGAGATAGACGCCGGCGTTGTTGACCAGCACGTCCACGCGGCCGAAGCGCTCCACTGCCGCCGAAAAGATCCGGTCCACGTCGGCCTCATGGCCCACGTCGGCCGCCAGGCCGATCCCCTCGCCGCCGGCCGCCTCGATCTCACGCACGCACTCGCTTACCCGCCCGGGCGTCCGCGCGACCGCGACGATCCGGGCCCCTTCCTGCGCCATGGCCAACGCCGCGGCCCGGCCGATGCCGGCGCCCGCCCCCGTCACCACGGCCACTTTCCCCGCCAGGCGCAAGGCCTCCACCTCCCGCCGCTGCTGTGTCTTTCCGTGATGAGGCGGAGGCGGCCGGGGGCCGCCAGGGGCCGCCCGGCCGCCTCCATCGGGTCCATGCTCTCGCTCGGATGCGTACGCTCGCTGGGCCCGCGCCCGTGCCGGGACCCGCGGGCTGCCTCCTCGCCGCGGCCAGCCCCGGACCCGGGCCCATCATCAGGCCTGCGCCCTTACCGGCCGGCCATGGCCTCCTGCTTGATGGCCTCCCAGTCGATGGGCTCCAGGGCCGGCTCGGGGTAGAACAGGTGGGCGTTGCCCGCGTGCACCGTGCGCGGCCTAATGTCGAAGAACTGCGGCACATCCAGCCCCAAGGCCAGGCGGACGGCGAACTTGGTGCCGAACCAGCCCCACTCCGGGAAGCCGTGCCACGTCTCCGCCATCAGCCGCCCTTCACGGATGCGGGCCACCGACTCGGGCGTGACGTCGTTGGTGAAGATCTTGACTTCGTCCTGGCGGCCCGCCGCCTCGACGGCCAGCATGGCGCCAAGGCCCATTTCGTTGGATGCCGCCCAGATGAAGTCGAGGGTTCCCGGCGGGTTTGCCGAGAGGAAGTCTTCGGCCGCGCGGATTCCCTTCTCCCGGTTCCAGTCGGCGGGGAGCACTCCCACGATCTCGATCCCGGGGTACTGATCGATGACGGAGTGGAACCCGTTCAGGCGGGCGGTGGAGAAGAATCCGCCGGCTACCCCTTCGATGATGGCCCCGCGCGCCCGGATGGCGGCCCGGTCGGCGTCAGAAAGGCCGGCGTAGAGGTTCTCCCACCACTCAAGGTCCAAGTAGGTTTCCACGGGCACGTCCACCTGCGGCCCATCGCCCAGCACGCCCGGCCCGCCGAAGTAGTCCAGCAGGGAGTAGGCGGTCACGGCCGCGGCCACGGCGTTGTCGAAACCGATGTAGGAGGCGACCTCAACGCCCTCGATGGGCTCCAGCAGGTTGACGACGATGACCGGGATCCCGGCCTCGTTGGCCATGCGCAGGGCGGGCCGGATGACCTCCACCTCGATGGGGGACACCGCGATCACGTCGACCCGCCGCTGGATGAAGTCTTCAAGGATGGCCACCTGGTCGGCGAAGGCGGTGTGGCTGGTGGGCGAGCGGGTGATGATCTCCACGTTGATCCCGTGCCGCCGGGCGTCCTGTGCCGCCAACTCGAAAAAGTCCGTGGCGGTCTTGAACACGCCGGTGATGTCCGGGGGCGCCCAGCCGATGACGATCCGCGAGGGCAGCTGCGCGGCCGCCGGCACGGCCAGGGCGGCCAGGGCCAGGACCACAAGCACCAAAACGGCCATGCGATTGCGCCACGAAGTCTGCAACACCTCAAAACCCTCCTTAGTCTCGCGTTGTGACT
>DATCKT010000106.1:0-1587 GCA_036562195.1 Limnochordales bacterium | reverse complement strand
GCTCGGCGGGGGCGGGGCACGCGGCCAGCTCCACCGTGAACCGGCTGCCGCGCCCGGGGCCGGCGCTCTCGGCCCAGACCCGTCCGCCGTGCATTTCCACCAACTGTTTCACCAGAGCGAGCCCGACGCCCAGGCCCCGGTCGTCGGCCCGCCGCTCGCCGTTGGCCCCTGGCCCCTGGCGAAACAGGTCGAACACCGAATCCAACTGCTCCGGCGCAAGTCCGGCACCCGTGTCCTCCACGCTCACTCGGATCCACCCTTCCTGTTGTTCCATGGTGACTGTGATGCGCCCGCCCGGAGGAGTGAACTTGACCGCGTTGTCCAGCAGGTTTCCGAAGACCTGGCGCAGGCGGTCAGCGTCGCCGTCGGTCCACACGGGCGGCAGCCGCTGGGCGGTCAAGGACAGGCCCGCCCGCTCCACCACGCCTTGGTACTCGCATACCACCGACCGCAGCACAGTGTCAAGCCGTATGGGCCGCCGCTCCATCGTCACTTTCCCCAGGGAAATGCGGCAAAGATCCAGCAAGTCGTTGACCAAGCGGGCCTGGATCTCCACGTTGCGTCGCATCACACACAAGACCCGCTCCATGGCCGGATCCCCTGCGGCCCGCAGCCGCAGCGCGTCGAGGCTGGCGCTGATGGCGGCCAGCGGGTTGCGCAGCTCGTGGGACAACGTGGCGAGGAACCGGTCCTTGGCCGCATTGGCGGCCCGCAGTTCCTCCTCGGCCCGCCGGCGGCGCCGGCGCACCTCCGCCTCCCGCAGCTCCCGTTCGATGGCCGGCACGAGGCGGCACAGGTTGTCTTTCATCAGGTAGTCGTGGGCGCCGGCCCGCATCATGGCCACGGCGGTCTCCTCGCCGATGCGCCCGGACACGACGATGAAGGGCGTGTCCGGATCGGCTTCCTGCACCGCCTTGAGGGCGTCTTCCGCCCGGAAGCCCGGCAGGGCGTAGTCGCACACCACCACGTCCCAGCGATCCTCCTGCAGCGCCGAGCGCAGGGCGGTTTCCGTGTAGACCTGCCGGTAAACGGGCGCGTACCCGCTGCGGGTCAGTTTGCGCACGACGAGATGCAGGTCGTCTTCGCTGTCCTCCACCAGCAAGATGCGCAACGTTTTGGCCATTCAGCATCCTCCTGCGGGCCCCGAGACCTCGTTGAGCTCCAGCCAGTACTGGCCCAGCTGGCGAGTGACCTCCGTGAACTTGACCGAATCCACCGGCTTGCGGATGTAGCTGTTGGCGCCGTACCGGTAGCAGTTGGCGATGTCGCTGGCTTCGTCGGAGGAACTCAACACCACTACGGGCACGAACCGGGTGCGCTCATGCTGGCGCAGCCGCACCAGCACTTCGAAACCGTTGAGCCGGGGCAGTTTCAAATCCAGCAAGATGATGTTGGGCAGCGGGCTGGCCGCGGGAACCCCATTGTCGCCGCCCAGCAGGTACTCCAGCGCCGCCACCCCGTCCCGCGCCACGACGATGTCGGCGACCATGCCGTGCCGCCGCAGCGCGCGGATTGTGAGCAGCTCATGATCCGGATCATCCTCCACGAGAAGGATGATCTTGCGGTTCATGGCGCACAGTCCGGATG
>DATCKT010000105.1:0-1807 GCA_036562195.1 Limnochordales bacterium | reverse complement strand
GGATCACCTAGCCGGTGTTGCGCCCGTCACGGGCGGCCGGGAAGGCCCGTGCTACACTGGCCCTGGAAAGTTAACCGCCTTAACGATCCCGCGCCGCCGCTGGCTAGCAACTCGCAGCAGGCGGTTAGTCCGCAGCGGGCGTTTTGCGGCGGGCGGTAATTCGCAGCGGGCGGCGGTTCGCAACGGACGGTGGTCCACAGTGGGCGGTGGTCCGCAGTGGGCCGGGAACGGAGGGATGAGCATGTACGCCACGACGCAGGAAGACCGCATTCTCGAGGCCTTGCGGGCCGTGATCGACCCCGAACTGGGCGTGAACGTCGTCGACCTCGGCCTGGTCTACGGGGCCGCCGTCATGCCCAACGGCGACCTCCTCGTACAAATGACCATGACGACGCCCGTGTGCCCCTTGAGCGCGCACCTGCAGCGTGAAGCCGAAGCGGCCCTCCGCCGGGCGTTTCCGGACGTACGAACCATCCAGGTACAGCTGGTCTGGCACCCGCCGTGGCACCCCTCGATGATGTCCGCGGCCGCCCGGCGAAAGCTGGGCTGGGGGTGAGAGCCGTGGCGCAGCGGCCCCGCTGGTTTCTGGCGTTGCTGCCCGTGGCCCTCGCGCTGCTCCTTATGGCCGCGTGGGCGGGTCTGGTCCGCATGGGCTGGCCTTGGCCGCTGCCGGCTCGCCTGATGCTCCTGCATGGCCCGGTGGTCGTCTCCGGGTTTCTGGGCACCGTGATCGGTCTTGAGCGGGCTGTAGCCCTCAACCGGGGGTGGGCGTTCGGCGCGCCCTTCGGCGCCGCGCTGGGGACGCTCCTATTGGTGAGCGGCGCGGCGCCCGGGGCCGGCCTGGCGCTCCTCATCGGCGCCAGCGCGATTCTTTGCGCGGTCTACGTCGTCGCCTACCAGCGCCAGCCCGCCGCCTTCACTGCGGTGATGGGGCTCGGCGCCGTCGCGTGGCTGGTCGCGCATCTCCTTTACGCCGGCGGTTGGCCGTTGGCGGTAGTCGCCCTGTGGTGGATGGGGTTTCTGGTCCTGACCATCGTCGGCGAACGGCTGGAGCTGAGCCGCATGCGCCCGCCCAGTCCCGGCGGCCAGACCGTGTTCTTGGTCCTGGTCGTGGCCTACATGGCCGCGCTGGCCTTGAGCTTGGCGGACTTCCCTCTGGCCGTTCGGGGTCTGGGGGCGGCAACGCTGGGCCTCACGCTCTGGCTGTGGCGCAACGACATCGCCCGCGTTACCATTCGCCAGCAGGGCCTGACACGGTTCATTGCGGCCGGCCTCCTGTCAGGCTACGTCTGGCTCACGGTCGCGGGGCTCTTGTTTCTGGGGTTCGGCGGGCAGTGGGCCGGGCTGCTTTACGACGCGCAGCTGCACGCGGTGTTTGTCGGGTTCGTATTCTCCATGATCTTCGCCCACGCCCCCATCATCCTCCCCGCCCTGAGCGGGCTGGCCGTGCCGTATCACGGCCGGTTCTACGTCCACCTGGCGCTCTTGCACGTGTCGCTGGCTGTACGGATCGCCGGAGATCTGCTGGCGCTGCCGCCGGTGCGGGCCTGGGGCGGCTTGCTCAACGCGGCCGCCATCGTGCTGTTCCTGCTCAACACCGCCTGGGCGGTGCGGCGGGGCCCGAGGCGGGCGGCGGCCTGACGGCGGCCCGCGGAGGCAGGGTTTCGGCGGCCAACGGCGCAGTATTAGGCAGAGGGGACACGACGGGTTGCCGGGGTTGCCGGCTGAGCCGAAAAGCCTATCCGCGGCGGCAGGCGCGGCGGGCAACGTCCTCGAAACCACGGACAAAGGCCCCAAAGCGCATGGC
>DATCKT010000081.1:0-1689 GCA_036562195.1 Limnochordales bacterium | reverse complement strand
CTGGTCGAGTTAAGGTGCCTCCACCTCGCCCACCGCCTGGATCTGCCCGTCCCTGACCGTCCACACGCCGACCCTGGCGATGGCCGGATCACCGTGGCCGTCAAAGCCGAGCCGCCCCGGCTGGCCTGCGTACCACACCGGCTCCCCGGCCCGGATCAGCTCTGCGGCTTTCGTCCACGCGCCGGGAAAGACCTCCCGTTGCCCATAGTGGCACAACCGCCGGATGGCGTCCCGCACCGCGGGCCCCGACGTGGTCCCCGCCTTTTCCATGGCCATTGCGATCAGGAAGATCGCATCATACATCTCGTGAAACAGCGGCACAAAGCCCGCCGCCCCCGGGAAGCGTGCGAACTCCTGCCGCAGGTACGCCGTCCCCTCCGGCCGGGACGACACCGAGGTTCCCCAGGACCCATCCAAGGCACGGCCAAAAGCGGCCACGAACTCCGGCGCCTGCAGCGCGTCGGCAAAGAGGAACTTCCGGAAATGCCCGCCGGCTAGCGCCTCGTCCACGATGACGGCACCGCTTTCGGGATAGGCGATCAGCACCAACGCTTGCGCGCCCTGGGCCGCGGCAGCCGCCACCTCTTCGCGGTACGACACGCGCCCCGGCTCAAAGGCAACCTGGGCCGTAACCTGGCCTCCCCGCTGCGTGAACTCCTGGGCAAAGTGCTGGGCGAGCCCCTGACCGTAGGCGTTGTTGACGTACATCACGGCCAGGCGGGAGTGGCCGAGACGGTCGGCCAGCATCGCCAGAGCGGCGGCCTGCTGCCGATCGGAAACCGCCGCCCGGAACACGTAGTCGTCGTCATCCAGTTCGGCGATGACGGGCGACGTGGCCAAGGTCACATGCAGCACCCGGCTGGGCACGCTCACCTCCGTGGCGACCCGCAGCGCGACGTCCGAGGAAATGGTCACCAGCGCGGAGACGCCCTCCTCTTTCACCAGCCGCCGGGCGGCAGCCACCGCCGTCTCCGGATCGGTGCCGTCGTCCGCCACCACCACTTCCAGCCGCCGGCCGTCCAGCAGGCCGCCTTGGACATTCACGTGGCTCGCCGCGAACTCGGCCACGGGCTTGAGGGCGGCGCCGAAGGCGGCCAACTCGCCGGTGAGGGGCAAGAGCACCCCAACCTTGACCGGTTCGCCCGTGCCCGGGATCATCTCCGCCCGGAGCGCTTGGCCGGCAAACACGGTAAGCCGGCCGTCCACGACGGTCCACAAGCCGACCGTGCCCAGCACCGGATCGCCGTTCTCGTCGAAACCCAAGTGCATGGGGTTGCCGCGGTACTGGATGCGCGTCCCATCCCGGATCAGGCGCACAGCCCCGGCCCAGTCGCCCGGAACCACATAGGCCTCGCTCGGGCCCGTCACCTGCCGCAGGGCTTCTCTGACCGCCGGGCCGCTGGTCTCACCGGCCTGCTCCATGGCCAGGGCCAGCAGGAATACCGCATCGTACATGCCTTTGAAGAACGCGATTTGGGCGGGTTCTCCATAGCGCTCAGCGTAGTCCCGCTGGATTTCCTTGAAACCGGGCCACTCATCCGAAACCGCGGCCACACCAAACGAGCCGTCCAGAGCGTTTCCGAAAGGCTCGATGAGCGCCGGCGCGGCCAGGGAGTCGCCGAAAATGAATTTGTCAAAGTAGCCGTGGGTCAAGGCATCCCGCACGATGGTGATGCCGGTGACCGGATA
>DATCKT010000058.1:0-5254 GCA_036562195.1 Limnochordales bacterium | reverse complement strand
CTTCTGGCCAACCGCTCCTTCGGCGGCGCGCAGGTGTCCCGCACCTTCTACGCCCGGGGCCAGACGGGCCAGCAGCTCCTCTTGGGCGCTTACAGCGCCCTCATGCGCCAGGTGGACGCGGGCCGGGTGAAGCTTTTCCCGCGCCGGGAGATGCTGGACCTGGTCGTCATCGACGGCCGCGCCCGGGGGATCATCTGCCGCAACCTGGTCACGGGCGAACTGGAGGCTTACGCCGGCGACGCGGTGTGCCTGGCCACCGGCGGCTACTCGACGGTGTTCTTCCTGTCCACCAACGCGGTCAACTCCAATGCCACCGCCATCTGGCGCGCCTACAAGAAGGGCGCCATGTTTGGCAACCCGTGTTTCACCCAGATTCACCCGACGTGCCTGCCCGAGTCCTACCAGGGCCAGTCCAAGCTGACCCTGATGAGCGAAAGCCTGCGCAACGACGGCCGCGTGTGGGTGCCCAAGAAGAAGGGCGACACTCGCCCGCCGGACCAGATCCCCGAGGATGAGCGGGACTACTTCCTGGAGCGCCGCTATCCGGCGTTCGGAAACCTGGTGCCGCGCGACATCGCCTCCCGGGCTGCCAAGGCCGTCTGCGACGAGGGTTACGGCGTAGGTCCAACGGGCCGGGCCGTGTACCTGGACTTTTCCGAGGCCATCCAGCGGCTGGGCATCGACGTGATCCGGGAGCGCTACGGCAACCTGTTTGCCATGTACCACGAGATCACGGGCGAAGACCCCTACAAGGTGCCCATGCGCATCTACCCGGCACCCCACTACACCATGGGCGGGCTGTGGGTCGACTACAACCTCATGACCACCATCCCGGGCCTCTACGCCCTGGGCGAGGCCAACTTCTCCGACCACGGTGCCAACCGCCTGGGCGCGAGCGCCCTCATGCAGGGCCTGGCCGACGGGTACTTCATCATCCCCGTCACCATCGGCGACTTCCTGGCCGAGCACCGGCCTGACGGCCTCAAGACGGATCATCCGGCGTTCAAGGAAGCCATGCGCGAGGTGGAGGACCGCGTCAAGCGCCTGCTGAGCATCAACGGCAAGCGCACTCCCCGGGAGTACTGGTGGGAACTGGGCCGGATCATGTGGGACTACGTCGGCATGTCCCGCAACGCGGAAGGGCTCAAGAAGGCCATCAGCGACATCCGCGCCCTCAGGGAGGAGTACTGGCAAAACGTCAAGGTGCCCGGCTCAGCCGGGGACCTCAACAAGAGCCTGGAGTTGGCCGGGCGCGTGGCGGACTTCCTGGAGCTGGGCGAGCTGATGGCCATGGACGCCCTGGACCGGGAGGAGTCGTGCGGCGGGCACTTCCGGGAGGAATACCAGACGCCTGACGGCGAAGCGCTCCGCCGGGACGACTTGTTCTGCCACGTCTCGGTCTGGGAGTACAAGGGCGAGGGCAACGAGCCCGTGCGGCACAAGGAACCGCTGGTGTTTGAGTACGCGAAGCCGACGCAGCGCAGCTACAAGTAACCCGGCGCAGGGCCCTACCGGGGACCGTTTTTGCGCCGGCGTACAGTCGTTGGCCGGAAAGGGCGATCGCGATGAAGTATCACCTGAGGATCTGGCGGCAGGCGGGTCCCGACAAGCCGGGCCGTTTTGAAGACTACACCGTGGACAACATCGAGCCGGACATGTCCTTCCTGGAGATGCTCGACATCCTCAACGAGCAGCTCATCAAGGAGGGCAAGGAGCCCGTGGCCTTCGACAGCGACTGCCGCGAGGGCATCTGCGGCATGTGCGGCCTGGTCATCGACGGCATGGCCCACGGGCCCCGGCGCCTGACCACCACGTGCGAGCTGCGCATGCGCCACTTCCCCGACGGCGCCACCATCACCGTGGAGCCGTTCCGAGCCGACGCGTTCCCCGTCATCAAGGATTTGGTGGTGGACCGCAGCGCCCTGGACCGGATCATCGCGGCCGGCGGCTACATTTCGGTCAACACCGGCTCGGCGCCGGACGCGAACTCCATCCCGGTCCCCAAGCACCTGGCCGAGGAGGCCATGGACGCGGCGGCCTGCATCGGCTGCGGCGCCTGCGTGGCGGCGTGCCCCAACGCCTCCGCGGCCCTGTTCACCGCGGCCAAGATCTCGCATCTGGCGCTTTTGCCCCAGGGCCATCCGGAGCGGGAGCGCCGGGTGCAACGCATGGTGGCCCAGATGGACCTGGAAGGCTTCGGCAGCTGCTCCAACCACGGCGAGTGCGAGGCGGCCTGCCCCAAGGGCATCTCCATCATCAACATCGCCCGCATGCGGCGGGAGTTTATCCGGGCGGAAGTGCGGGGGCCGGTTTAAACCGGCCCCCTTCTTCATTGCCCCTCCACTTGCCGCTCGTATGGGCCCGCCTGTGTCAGTGGTCCCGAGCGGCCAAGCGGGCGATGGGGCCGTCAGGCTTGGCGATGGGCAAGAGCTCGCGGTAGGGCACGTCAAACTGCGGAAAGCCCCAGGCGTAGGGCGCCAGGTCGTACTGCTGGAAGTAGATGACCAGTGCGTCCGGCGTCAGATAAAAGTCCTGGTCCGGGGCAATGCGCTCAAACTCGATCAAGGTCGGGATGCCCTGTTCCACAATGCCCCGGGCGACGGCCGCCGACAAGACGTCGATGTAGCCATCGTCCACGAACAGGTCGGCCAACGTGTACACGGTGCCCGTCGTCACGTCGGCCGTGACCGAGGCCATCAGGTGCGCGGGGTGGGCCATCGGTTCCCGGTAGGCCGAGTACAGCATGGAAACGCTGATGAGCCCGTCCTGCTCCAAGTGGAGGGTGTACTCGCCGAAGACGTCGCCCACCTCCGCCAGCCCCTCGATGAGCGCCGCGGCCGTGGCCCGGAGCGCCCGGTTGACGGCGTCCACCCTCGCGCCTTCGTACACCCACCCGTCAATCTGGGGCAATCCCACGTCCACGTGTGCGCGCATGATCAGGGGTGAAGCGCCGCCGTCACCGGCTCCGGCCGGCAGCGCCAAGAACATCGCGGCCAGCAGGGCGCCCAAGAGCGGCCCGCGCAAAACCCCTGCCGGCATCCCGATCGGTCGCTCCCCGTGCTCGGTGCCTGAGACCATCGCCCACGTCCGGGTCCCGTGCATCTTTGGATTCCTCCTTGGCTCCTCCTGGTCGGGCCGGGCGCGGCCCCGTCTTCCAGTCAGGAGATCTTCCCGGTCGGGAGAGGTCCGACCACGCGCCCGGTGCTTAGGAAACTACCTCCCCAGCCAGCGCCCCACCTGCCCCCTCCTGCCCCGTACCGACACCATCGCCCGGCGTTGACACCCATCACCCGGCGTTGACACCGCGCGCCGGATGGAGTACAGTGGACTTGGATACCCACACCGGGTATATGTATCCGCGATGGACGCCGTGGCGTACAGGTGCGGCGCGTCGGAGCAGCCGCTCCAGCGGGGCCAACGATGCCAATGGCCGGCTGCAGCGCTCCCTGAATGCGCCCGGCGGGGAGGCGGTTGGTCATGGCATCCTACCAGAAGGACAAGGAGGCTCTCCTCAGGCGCCTGCGGCGCATCGAGGGGCAGGTGCGGGGCATCCAGCGCATGGTGGAAGAGGACAAGTACTGCGTGGACATCCTGGTGCAGATCGCCGCAGTCAGAGCTGCGCTGGACAAAGTCGGGCTGATCCTCCTCGAGGATCACACCCGGGGCTGTGTCGCCCGGGCCATCCGCCACAGCGAAGGCGACGCCGACGCCGCCATCACCGAGCTGACCGAGGTCCTCAAGCACTTCCTCCGCTGAGGCGCCGGCGGTTGCGGTGCGGGCGGGCGGACAAGGCAGGTGAGCAACAATGACGGTTCAAAACGGGACGGCCAACGGCGCCCGGCCGGGCGCGCCGCAAGAGCAGGCGCAGGCGCAGGTGCAGGTGCCGGAAGCCGGGTCGCACCCGGTTTCCCGCATGACCATCGGCGTGCGCGGCATGACGTGCGCGGCGTGCGCGGCCCGCATCGAGAAGGGCCTGGCCAAGATGCCGGGCGTCAAGGAGGCTTCCGTCAACCTGGCTACCGAGCGGGCATCGGTGACCTACGATCCGAAGCAGGTCAACCCGGCCGACGTGGTGGCCAAGATCCGCGACCTGGGATATGACGTGGCCGTCGAGCACGTGAAGCTCAATATCGTAGGAATGACGTGCGCCAACTGCGCCGCCCGCATCGAGCGGGGGCTCAACCGGCTGCCGGGTGTGACGGCCACGGTCAACCTGGCCACCGAATCGGCCCACGTGACCTACATCCCCTTCCTCACCAGCGCCGAGGATCTGCGGCGCCGCGTCCAGGAGCTGGGCTATGAGGCGTTTCTGCCTGCGGAAGGCGGTGAGGACGCGGAGCAGGCGGCCCGGGACGCGGAGATCCGCCGCCAGCGGCGCATGTTTGGCCTCGCGGCCGCGCTGTCGCTGCCGCTTCTGGTTTCCATGATCGGGCACGTGGTGCGCGTAGACAACGCTTTGGTGCACTGGCTGTCCAACGGCTGGGTGCAGTGGGCGCTGGCGACGCCGGTGCAGTTCTACGCGGGCTGGCAGTTCTACGTGGACGCGTATCACAACTTGCGCAGCCGGACGGCCAACATGTCGGTGCTGGTGGCGCTGGGCACGTCCGCAGCCTACTTCTACAGCGTCGCGGCGGTGCTTTTCCCCGGGCTGGGCATCCAAGGCCTGTACTTTGAAACCAGCGCCATTCTCATCACCCTCATCCTCCTGGGGAAGCTCTTGGAAGCCACCGCCAAAGGCCGCACGTCGGCCGCCATCAAGAAGCTGATGGGGCTGCAGCCCAAGATCGCCCGCGTCCTGCGGGACGGCGTGGAGGTGGATGTGCCCATCGCGGAGGTACAGGTGGGCGACGTGATCGTGGTGCGGCCGGGCGAGCGCATCCCGGTGGACGGCGTGGTGCTGGAAGGCCGCTCCACCGTGGATGAGTCCATGATTACCGGCGAGAGCCTGCCCGTGGAGAAAGGTCCGGGCGATCCCGTCGTGGGGGCGACCATCAACCGGCACGGCACCTTCCGGTTCCAGGCGACACGGGTGGGCAAGGACACGGCCCTGGCCCAGATCATCCGGGTGGTGGAGGAGGCGCAAGGGTCCAAAGCGCCCATCCAGCGGCTGGCGGACGTGGTGTCGGCGCATTTCGTCCCCGCCGTGGTGGCCGTGGCCATCGCTACGTTCCTCGGCTGGTACGCGGCCACGGGCGACTTGACCCGGGCGGTCCTCAACATGACGGCCGTGCTGGTCATCGCCTGCCCCTGCGCC
>DATCKT010000041.1:0-1601 GCA_036562195.1 Limnochordales bacterium | reverse complement strand
GTGAAGGGGAAGGCGCAAAGTGCACGATCAGCCGAGAGTCCGCCTACGCTGCCCCACACGGGCTCCCGGCCACGGTCCCGGTGCCCAGTGGGACATTTTCGTCCGCCAGAAGTGGGAAATTTTCAACCGCCGCTAACACTCAGATCCGCGGCCCCATTGAAGCATCACCTGATCGGTCGCGTACCGCACACCCGCGATAAACAATCCGCGGACTCAGATCCGTGGCCCCATTGAAGCCACTGGTGGCTCCTTCAACCGGCGCAACGAGCCCGACCCATCCGCAGCCCCAGATCCGGGGCCCCTTTGCGGCCCGCGCACCAGCGTCTCGTCTTACAACGTCACAACTCACCCCGCGACCCGCGCACTCGCGTCCGGGGCCCCATCGAACCATCCACCCCACATCGCGACCACGGCCGCCTGCCGGCCCCAGTGGTCCGCCGCATTCACTCCGCGCCCCACTCGACCACCACGCCCGCACGCGAGCCGCACCCCCTCGCCCAGCTCCGCACCCGCGCCGCCGAACCACCGCCGCCTTCCACTCCAACCGCCGTACCCAACCCACACCCCGCCATAAAACCAACCACGCCGCGATGCAACCGGCATCGCGGCGTGGCAGCCAATCGCCAGCGTGCGACCCTCGCGTCAGCCCCGGCCCGCCCGGGGCTCACGCCCAGCGCGCCAGCCCTGCCGTCACGGGCAGCGCGCCAGCATCACCCCCGGCGGGCAGCGCTCCGGGTCCGGCGGCGGCGCGCTGCCCGGGTGCCCGCCGCCCGTCGTGTACGGCGGCATCTGCATCAACTGGAGCTGGTTCCCCGGGATCGGGAAGTGCACCGGCGTGTTCACCACCAGCGCGCCCCAGCCCCGTGCATCCGCGAAGCTGGCCGTCGCATCCACGCCGATCCCCTCGATCCGCTTCTCGTAGCGCAGCGCGTCCCAGAGACTGCCGCACTCGCCGTTGAGCTTGCGCGGCACGCAGGCCGGCGCCGTCCCGGGCACGCCGTCCACCGTCACCGGCGGCAGTTGCCCGTTCGCCACCCGCGTCTTGTTGATCAGGTCCACCGCCTCCGCCGCCCGGTTCAGCCGGATCAGCCCCTCGGCCTTGAGCAGGTCCATCTCGGCCACGGTGACGATGGGCAGCGGCCCCGTGCGCCAGGACTCGAGCCGGCCCAGCCGGTGGAAGAAGTAGTACGAGCGCTGGCCGGTGCCGCGGTCTGCCGCCCAGACGTTCGCCTCGTGGTACCCGATGTAGAGCCCGCGGTCGTCCGTGTCGTTCGTCCCGATCCGCTTGTCCGGCGTCATGATCCGGAACGGCTGCCGCTGCTCCCACGGCGTGTTGTACCACCGGATGAACCCGTCCGTGGTGTCCGCCGGCCCCACCAGCATGTAGTCCACCCGCGCGAAGTCGCCCGGCGTCACCGTGCGCTGCCGCGCCGCGAGCTGCTTGTACGTGCTCTGGAGGATGTCAGGCGAGCCGACCGGCGCGAAGTCCTCCGTGATCCCGTTGTCGATGTGCGAGATGACCTTCGCCCAGTCCACGGCCGCCCGCTCCTCCGGCGAGCGCGCCGTGTACACCATGATCCGCGCGATGTAGGTGTGGATCA
>DATCKT010000037.1:0-3540 GCA_036562195.1 Limnochordales bacterium | reverse complement strand
GACGTGCACGCCGACCCACTGGACGCCGCCAGGCCCGCCAGGTCCAGGTTTAACAGGAGCGACTCACCGTCCACGCCGGCAAAGGACACGTGCACGTTGTTGGGCAAGCGCCGTTCGCGGTGGCCGTTGACGCGCACGTCGGGCACCCGGTCGAGGATGCCCGCCATGAGCCGGCCCCGCAACTGCAGCAGCCGGGGCACGACGGCCGGCAGCTCTTCGTACGCCAAGGCCAACGCGTGGGCAAGGCCGACGATGCCGGCCACCGCTTCCGTGCCCGCCCGCAGTCCCCGCTCCTGCCCGCCGCCGTGCAAAAGCGGCTCGATGGGCGTCCCCCGGCGGATGTACACGGCGCCGGTCCCTTTGGGCCCGTAGAATTTGTGGCCCGACATGACCAGCACGTCGCAGCCCAAGGCTTCCACGTCCAGCCGCAACAGGCCCGCGGTCTGCACCGCATCCACCACCAGCGGCACGCCCCGGGCGCGAGTCACGGCGGCGATGTCGGCGATGGGCTGAACCGTGCCCACCTCGTTGTTGGCATGCATGACGGCCACCAGGGCCGTATCCGGGCGCAGGGCGGCCGCCACCGCCTCTGGGTGCACCAAGCCGTCGCCGTCCACGGGCAAGATGGTCAGATCCCAGCCTTGCCGCGCCAGAAACCTGGCGGCCTCCAGGACCGCCTGGTGCTCCACCGCCGACACCACCACGTGGCGGCCGTGGGCCCGGCGGGCCCAGGCGATGCCTTTGACGGCCCAGTTGTCCCCTTCCGTGCCCCCGGAGGTGAAATACACCTCGGACGGGCGGGCGCCGATGAGGGCCGCCACCCGCTCCCGCGCCTCATCGATGGCCGCCCGGGCCCGGCGCGCCGCCGCGTAAGGGGACGACGGGTTTCCGTGCCACCGCTCCAGCCACGGCGCCATGGCCTCCCGGACCCGCGGGTCCAGCGGCGTGGTGGCGGCGTGGTCCATGTAGATGGTCCCCATGGGACCCGCCTCGCCTCCGGTCAAATGTGGTACATGTACTCGCCTTCGCTGGCCTGGGCGGCTTCCGCGGCCGCCAGCAGGTCCGCCAAGGTCAGCGATTCCAGCAGTTCCGCCACCCGGTCGCTCAGCGCCTGCCACAGGTGACGCGTACCGTAGCGAGCCAGTTGATGCCGTTCCGGCCCCAACGGACCTCCATCCTCGAAGCGGATCTCCAGGCTGCCCTCCAGCGCCCGCAACACCTGGCCGGCCGTCAGCTCGCGCGGCGGCGCGGCCAGCTGGTAGCCCCCTTGCGCTCCCCGGACGCTGACCACCAGGCCCGCCTTGCGCAAGCCGCCCATCAGCTGCTCCAGGTAATGTTCGGAAATCCCTTGGCGCTCCGCGATCTGCTTCAGGGCGATGGGGCCCTCGCCGTAATGCAGCGCCAGATCCAGCATGGCCCGCAGCCCGTACTCGCCTCGGGTGGAGATCCGCAACTGCGCTTCGCCTCCCGTGTGGCTCCGGCCTCGCCAAATCCGACCGGTTTTCTTGGGTTTGCGAGGCCATCTTAGCACGCAGGGCGCCCCCCGTCAATCGCCCCGCCAGCGGCGCAGCCGCTCGCGCACCGTCGCCTCGTAGCCCTGGTCCGAGGGTTCGTAGAAGCGCCGCCCCTCCAAGTTGGCCGGCAGGTACGTCTGCGGGACGTAATGGCCGGGAAAGTCGTGCGGGTACAAGTACCCCACCCCGTGGCCCAAGCGCTTCGCTCCCGGGTACGAAGCGTCCCGCAGGTGCACGGGCACCGGCTCCCAGCGCTCGTGGCGCACCGCCTCCAGCGCGGCGCCGATGGCTTTGTAGGCGGCGTTGCTCTTGGGCGCAGTGGCGATGTACAGCGTCGCCTGGGCCAGGGGAATCCGCCCCTCCGGCAGGCCCACGTGCTCCACCGCCTGGGCCGCGGCCACGGCTACCAAAAGCGCCTGGGGGTCGGCGTTGCCCACATCCTCCGCGGCGTGGATGATGAGGCGCCGTGCGATGGTGCGGGGGTCTTCGCCGGCCTCCAGCATCCGGGCCAGCCAGTACACCGCCGCGTCGGGGTCGGAGCCGCGCATGCTCTTGATGAACGCGGACATGGTGTCGTAGTGCTCGTCCCCTTCCCCGTCGTACGCCACGGTGCGGGTCTGCAGGGCGTCGGCCACCATCTCGGCGGTGACGCGCAAGGGCCTCCGCCCGCCCGGCACCTGCCCCGCGCCGGCCCGATGCCGCTCGCCATGGGCCAGGGCCATCTGCACGGCCAGTTCCAGCCCGTTCAACACCGCCCGCGCGTCGCCGTTGGCGGCCCGCAAGAGCAGCGCCCGGGCCGCGGGCTCCAGCTCAATGGCCATGGACCCCAACCCCCGCTCGGGGTCCGCCAGCGCCCGGTCGATGATCTGCCCCAGCTGTTCGTCGGTGAGGGCGTTCAGCCGGAAGATGGGCGCCCGGGACAAGAGCGGCGCGTTGATGGAGAAGTACGGATTCTGGGTGGTGGCGCCGATGAGCACCACGGTCCCGTCCTCCACCGCAGGCAGGAGGGCGTCCTGCTGAGCCTTGTTGAACCGGTGGATTTCATCGATGAACAGCACCGTCCGCTGCCCGTGGTAGCGCAGCCGCTCCCGGGCCTCGGTCAGGACTTGGCGCACGTCGGCCACCCCGGCCGTCACCGCGTTGAGGGAGGCGAACACGGCCTTGGTCCGCGTCGCGATCAGCCTCGCCAGCGTGGTCTTGCCCGACCCCGGCGGCCCGTACAAAATCATGGACCGCAGCCGGTCGCTTTCCATCAGCACCCGCAGGGGCCGCCCAGGCCCCAACAGGTGGTCCTGGCCCACCACTTCGTCCAGATCCCGCGGGCGCATGCGGGCCGCCAGCGGCTCGCTGGCGCGCCGGGCGCGCTCTTCGGCCGCCGCAAACAGGTCCATCCGGCCTCACCTCCCCGGCGGCGGACGCCGCCCCTCCCGGGCGGCCGCAGGCACAAGAAAGCGGGAGGTTGCACCTCCCGCTTCGCCGCCGATGAAACCCCGCCGTGCCGCCAAAGTCCGCTTTGATGAACCTGCGCTCAGGCAGGTGGGTGTCCTCCTGGGCGCTTGTGGGCTTCCCCGGTGACCGGGGCGTGCACGCCACGTCCAGAGCCGAACTCCCAAGTGTGAAGGTGTTGGCTCATTACAAAGCCGGACCCGGTCGCGCACACAGCAGGGTGTCTTCCCGCGCCTTCATGATACCACAGCCGGTGCGGCCCCGGCAACCGGCCGCCATCTGGCAGCCTTTCCTGGCGCCGCCGCTCGGTGCCCGGCGACGCCTGGGACCGCCCAGCGCCCGCGGGACACGAGGCCCGGGCGTCAGCGCAGCCGGATGTGCAGCTCCCGCAGCTGCTCTTCGCTCACTTCCGCCGGCGCGCCCGTCAAGAGGTCGCTCGCGCTCTGCGTCTTGGGGAACGCGATCACGTCCCGAATGTTGTCGGTCCCCGCCAGCAGCATGACGAGCCGGTCCAACCCGAACGCGACGCCGCCGTGGGGGGGCGTGCCGTATTCGAAGGCCTCGAGCAGGAAGCCGAACT
>DATCKT010000027.1:0-3089 GCA_036562195.1 Limnochordales bacterium | reverse complement strand
GTGATCACCATCAGCCGCGGGGAGATCATCGCCCGTGACCGGCAAGTGATCGGCAGGCCGGGCCGCGGGCGCTATCTGCGCCGGGAGTGGTAAGGACTGTGACGGTGAAAGCGTCCGTGGCCGGTGAACGGGAAAGCATGTCGGAACGGGAATCGCAGAGGGTCCGGGCGGTGGAGCGGGCGCTGGACATCCTCCTTCTGTTCTCGCATGAGCAGCCGGAGCTGTCCATCTCGGACATCGCGCGGCATATGGAGCTGCCCAAAAGCACGGTTCACCGGCTGCTGACGGCACTGCAGCACAAGGGGTTCATTCAGCAGAACCCGGAGAACCAGAAGTACGCCCTGGGCATGGTGCTCATGCACCTGGGCCACCTCGTGGCCGAACAGCTGGACATCCGCCGCCTGGCACGGCCGCTGATGCGGCAGCTGGAACGCGAAACGGGTGAAACGGTGAACCTCAACGTCGCCCGGGATGGGTACCGGGTGTGCATCGAAAAAGTGGAAAGCCACCACGACGTGCGCCACTTCGTGGAAATCGGCAAGCGGCTGCCCATTTACTGCGGTGCGTCCGGGAAGGTGCTGATGGCGTACATGGAGCCGGATGAAGTGGAGGAGATCATGCGGCGCACGGGCTTGAGCCCCTACGCCTCTCGTACCATCACCGATCCGGAAACCCTGCGCCAAGAGCTGGCGGCCATCCGGCGCCGGGGTTACGCCACCAGCACCAGCGAGCGGGTAGAGGGTGCCTCTTCCGTGAGCGCGCCAGTGCGCGACAGCACGGGCCGGGTGGTGGCCAGCCTGACCATCTCGGGGCCGAGTTTCCGGTTTACCCCCGAAAAGGTCCTGGACGTCGTCGACAAGGTGGTCCAGGCCGCGGCCGAGCTCTCGCGCATCCTGGGCTATCGCGCCGACGAGGGGTCTGGGGGTGATAAGCCGGGGGCACGGTGACCGCAGGCGCAGGACGTGAGCCAGTGGATTGTCTCGAAGGGTTTGGTACGCGGGATGGAAAGAAAGGAGGCCAAGGTCCATGACCACGTCAAAGTACACGCGTCGACGGTTTCTGAAGCAGGCGGGCGCGATGGCCGCGGCCGGGAGCATCTTGTCCGTTGGGTTCCCGATGGTCAACGTCCTGGCGCAGCGGCGGGAAGTGCGCATTGGGCACATCCATCCCCTCACAGGCGGCCTAGCGCTGGAAGGCAACGAAATGCGCGACGCCATCCGCATGGCGGTGGACGAGGTCAACGAGGCGGGCGGCATCCGCTCGCTGGGCGGTGCGCGGGTGGTGCTCCTGGACGGCAACAGCGAGGGCACGCCGGAGAAGGGCGCCTCGGAAGCCGAACGGCTCATCCGTGAAGGGTGCGTGGCGCTCTTGGGCGCCTACCAGAGTGCTGTCGCGTACATCACCACGCAGGTGGCCGAACGGCGGCGCGTGCCATACGTCATCACGGTGGCGGTGGCCGACGACATCCTGGAGCGGGGCTTCCGCTACACGTTCCGGGTGCAGCCCAACGCCCGCACCATCGCGCGGGACGCGGTCACGTACCTGAAACAGCTTTCCGAGCGGTCGCCGGTGCAGACCGTGGCTTTTATGTATGACCAGAGCCTTTTTGGCACCTCCATCGCCGACCACCTGGAGCGGTTCTGCACGGAAACCGGTTTCCAAGTTGTGGGGCGCATCCCGTACAACGTGGCCGCGGCCGACCTCAGCACCGAGGTGAACCGGCTCAAGGCCATGGCCCCGGACGTGGCTATGTTCACCGGGTACTTCCGGGACGGCGTGCTGGTGGCCCGTACCCTGCGGGAGCTGCAGGTGGAGCTCAAGGCCATCTTCGGCGTGGCCAACGGCGCCTTCAGCCACCCCGACTTCGTCAACCAGGCCGGCCCCGCCAGCGTGGGCGTCATGGACGCCAACTACTACTTCGACCCGCGCAACCCGGCGACCCAGGTGGCGTTTGAGAAGTATCGCGAGCGGTTTGGCCGGTCCTTCTCGACCCACGCCATCTACGCGTACGAAGCGGCCCGGGTGGTGCTGGACGCCATCGAGCGGGCCGGTGCCGCCGACCCGGAGGCGGTGCGCAACGCCCTGGCGACCACCAACCGCAGCGAGCACATCCTGCCGCAGGGGCCCATTCAATTCGACGAGCGGGGCGAGAACATCAACGCCCGCGCGGTGCTGCTGCAGGTCATCGACGGGGCGCCGCGGGTGGTGCTGCCGGAGCAGTACGCGGAGGCGGAGCCCATCTTCCCCATCACCGGTCGCGCCTGAGCGGTTGCCTGGGACAACCGGCGGGGCCGGGCGGTCACAGCCCGACCCCCCCCGGTCCCGGGCCAGTCCCACCCAGTCCTGGCGGAGCCTTAGCCGATCCCGGGTGCGGCCCACCCAGTTCCGGTGGAGCCCCGTGCACGCCTGAAAGGGGGAAGACGGTGAGCCTCGTTCAGTTCGGGCAAGCGGTGCTAGACGGCTTGCTGGTCGGTGGCGTTTACGCGTTGGTCGCGGCAGGCTTGACGATGATCTTTGGCGTCATGCGTTTTATTAACTTCGCGCATGGGGCCCTCCTCATGGTGGGCATGTACACGGCGTACTGGGCTTGGACGCTGGCCGGCATCTCGCCCTATTTGTCGCTGCCGCTCACCTGTGCGGTTCTCTTTGTCCTGGGAGCCCTCATCGAACGCACGCTGGTGCACCCGCTGCTGAACGCCCCTGAGCACAACCAGCTGCTGCTCACGCTGGGCTTGATGCTGCTTTTGGAGAACCTGGCCTTGTTCCTGTTCAGTCCCGACTTTCGCACCGTGCGCATCGAGAGCCTAGAAGGCGCCCTGGCGGTGGGGCCCTTCCTGTTGAACCGCCCGCGGCTCATCGCGTTTGTCGGCGCCATCCTGGTCAGCACCGCCCTCTACCTCCTGCTGCAGCGCACGGAGCTGGGCCGGCGCATCCGCGCCACGGCCCAGGACCGGGACGGGGCCCAGCTGGTGGGCATCAATGTGAAGCGCATCTACGTCATCACGTTCGGCATCGGCGCGGCCTGCGCGGGGATCGCCGGCGCGCTGATCACGCCGTACTTCTACACCGCGCCCCACGTGGGGCACGTG
>DATCKT010000024.1:0-1877 GCA_036562195.1 Limnochordales bacterium | reverse complement strand
GGTGCGGGCCGTGGGCCTGCCGGTGGCGGATGTTCCCGGGGTCGAGCAGGCCACGAGCCTGGCCGAAGCGCTGGCCGGCGCCCAGGCCGTCGTGGCGCCCATGGCCGGCACCGACCACGCCGGCCGCGTGGCGGCGCCGCTCATGCCGGAGGCCGACCTCCGCCTGGATGAAGCATTCATGGCTGCCCTGGGGCCGGCGGTGCCCCTGTTCATCGGAACCTTGAAACCGGCGGTGGCGCGGGCCGCGGCGGCCCACCGGGTGCGGGTGGTGGAGCTGGCAGCCGTCGACGAGATCGCGATTGCCAACTCGGTGCCCACGGCCGAAGGGGCCGTGCAGATCGCAATGGAGCGGCTGCCCGTGACCATCCACGGTTCCGCAGCGCTGGTGGTGGGCTTCGGCCGGTGCGGGACGACCCTGGGCCGGCTCCTGGCCGCCATGGGAGCGCGGGTCGGCGTCGTGGCCCGACGGGCGGCGGAGCTGGCCCGGGCGGAGGAGATGGGGCTGGTGCCGTGGCCGTGGGCGGCGCTGCCGGAAGCGGTGGCGGACCAAGACGTCATCTTCAACACCGTCCCCGCGCCCGTGTTCAGCCGCAGCCTGCTCCGGCGCACCCGGGCCGACGTGCTCATCGTCGACATCGCGTCCGCCCCAGGCGGCACCGACTTCCAGGCGGCTGAGGAGCTGGGGCGGGCGGCGGTGCTGGCCCTGGGGCTGCCGGGCAAAGTGGCGCCGGTGACGGCCGGGCGGATTCTGGCCCGGTACGTGCCGGAACTGATCCGGACGGAGCTCGAGCGACTGTGAGGCTCCCCTCCCATGTGCCATCCGTACGGAGACATGGGGGGAGCGCTGCATGCGGCTAGCAGGCAAGACCATCGGTTTTGGGATCGCCGGGTCCCACTGCAGCTACGAGGAGGTGCTGCCGCAGATCATTCGCCTGCGGGAGGAGGGAGCCACGGTGGTGCCCGTGATCTCGGACACGGTGCGCACCACCGACACTCGCTTCACGTCGGCGAGCGAGCTGCGCCGGCGCCTGACGGAGTTGACGGGCCGCGCGCCGATCGATTCCATCGTCGACGCGGAGCCGACGGGCCAGCAAAAGACGTTTGACGCCTTTGTGGTGGCGCCCTGTACGGGCAACACGCTGGCGCGGCTGGCCAACGCCATCACCGACGGTCCGGTGCTCATGGCGGCCAAGGGCACGCTGCGCAACAGCCGCCCGGTGGTGCTCGCGGTTTCCAGCAACGACATTTTGAGCGGCAACGCCATGAACCTGGCGCTGCTGCTCATGCGCAAGCACGTGTACTTCGTCCCGTTCGGCCAGGACAATCCAGAAGTCAAGCCCTGCTCGTGCGTGGCCGAATTCAGCTTGATCACCGACACGGTGGTCGCCGCCCTCGAGGGGCGCCAGCTGCAGCCGCTGCTGATCCAGCGGGAGCGGCGGCCCGTGCGCTGACCGGTGGCCCAAGCGGCTGCGCCGGGAAGGCGAGGCTGTGGATGGAGGTAGTCAAAGTGAGAGCACTGAACGTAGCCATCGTCGGCGCAACAGGCGCCGTCGGCCAAGAGCTCATCCGCATCCTGCAGGAACGCCGGTTTCCCATGGCCGAGCTGCGCCTGTTGGCGTCTAGCCGCAGCGCGGGCAAGAAAATCCCGGTAGGCAGCGATGAGCTGCAGGTCCAGGCGGCCACGCCGGAAGCGTTTCGCGGCATCGATGTGGCCTTCTTCAGCGCAGGCGGCTCCGTGAGCAAGGCGCTGGCCCCGGCGGCGGCGCAGGCGGGGGCCGTTGTCATCGACAATACCAGCGCCTTTCGCATGGACCCCCGCGTGCCCCTGGTGGTGCCGGAGGTCAACGCGCCGGCGGCGTTGCAGCACCAGGGGATCA
>DATCKT010000370.1:0-6673 GCA_036562195.1 Limnochordales bacterium | reverse complement strand
CTCCCGCATGCTGGGGTACTCCTCCGGCACAAACCGGTTGAAGTCCACCAGCGTGAACACATACCCCCGCTCGTCGATGCCCCGCCGGCCGGCGCGGCCCGCCATCTGGAAATATTCCCGGTTGGTCAGGGGCCGGAACGCCTCTCCGTCCCACTTGGTCATGCTCTCGAAGCACACGGTGCGGCACGGGAAGTTGAGCCCGACGGCAAAGGTTTCCGTGCAGTAGAGGACGCGGATCAGGCGCTGCTCAAACAGGTCCTCGACGATGTCCTTGACCACCGGCAAAAGACCGGCGTGGTGATAGCCGATGCCCCGGGTGAGCAGGCGGGTCAGGGATCTGAGGCGCGGGATGGTCCCGCCGCTCCAGCGCTCCAAGTGCCGGTCGATGATCTCCCGCACCTGCTGCTTTTCCTGGCGGGTCAGGAAGTCGAAGCGCTCGCCCAGTTCGGCGCCGTTCAACTCGCACTGGCGGCGGCTGAAGGTGAAGAACAGGCACGGCAAGTAGCGGCGGCGGATCTCCTCGATCAGGTCCACGTGGGTCGTGCGGGGAAACTCCAAGCGCAGACGGCCGTTGGGCCGTACCCGCAGCCGCTCCGCGTAGCGCCGGTAGCGCTGGACCAGCTGGCGGAAGGTGGTGATGCCCGCGGTGATCTCGTACATGTAATGGGTCAGGGGCACCGCCCGCTGGGGGTGATGCACCACCCGCACCGGATGGCCGTGCACCTGGGTGAGCCACGCGGCCAGCTCATCGACGTTGGGAATCGTGGCCGACAGCCCCAGAAAGCGCATGTGGGGCGGCATGAAGATCAGGCTTTCCTCCCACACGCTGCCCCGGGCCGGGTCGTCGATGTAGTGGATCTCGTCGAAGATGCAGTAGGCCACCGAGTCGAGGCGCGCCGGCGCCTGGTGCAGCAGGTTGCGGAAGATCTCCGTGGTCATGATGAGGATCGGCGCCTCGGGGCGGATGACCACGTCGCCGGTGAGGATCCCCACCTTGTCCTCGCCCAACAGGCGCTTGAACTCCTTGTACTTTTGGTTGCTCAGGGCTTTGATGGGCGCGGTGTACACCACCTGCCGGCCCTGGCTGGCCATGAGCTCGATGAGGTAGTCGGCCACCAGCGTCTTGCCGGTGCCCGTTGGGGCCGACACCAGCACGCTGTCGTTGCGCTGGATCCAGGCGATGGCTTCTTCTTGGAACGGGTCCAGCCGTTTGCCCCGGTACTCGCTTAATCCCGCAGAAACCGCGCCGCTGTGTGCGTCGTCGTGAACGATTGTGGTATCACTCCAGCCGTAGACGCTCGGACCCAGCCCCCACGCGGCTTGGGCCGCGGACCTGCTCTCCCCTTGGCACGGGCGCATGCGCCGGCGGGCAGCCTGCCCGCCGGTCCGCCAGGCGCGCCCGCCGCCAGGCGCAGATTCATCCTAGCAGATCCCGTCCGGGCTGTCCACGGCCGCCGGAGCCTGTCCGTGGTATAATCATCTGTTGTACTTCAGATCTGTTGCACTTCAACGAAAGGCGGACCGCACCTTTGGCGCTGGAAACCGAGATCAAAGCCTATGCCCGCCGCATTGGCTTTGACGTGGTGGCCATCGGCCCGGCGGCGCCCTACGAGCGCGCCCGCCGGGTGCTGGAGCAGCGGCGGGCCGACGGCCGCTACCCCGCCTTCACCGAGCCCGACATCGCCCTGCGTTGCGACCCCAAGCGGCTGCTCCCGTCAGCGCGCTCGGTCATCGCCTTGGGCGTGTCGTACCTGACACCGCATCGCTCCCGCGCCACCCGGGCCGGCGCCGACCCGAAAGGCCAGCTTTCCCGCTACACGTGGGGCGAGGATTACCATCCCCTCCTGCGGCGGCGCATGCAACAGCTGCTGGACTTCCTGGCCCAGCGCGCGCCCGATCTGGAAGCCCAGGCCTTTGTGGACACCGGCCCGCCCGTGGACCGGGAAGTGGCTGCCGCGGCGGGCCTGGGCTGGTACGGCAAGAACGCGTGCCTGTACGTTCCCGGCTTCGGCTCGTGGGTGTTTTTGGGGGAGATCCTGACCAACCTGGAGTTAAAGCCCGACCCCCCAGTGGCGCTGGATTGCGGCGAGTGCGACCGCTGCATCCGGGCCTGTCCGACGGGCGCCATTCTCGAGCCTTTTTACGTGGACCCGCACCGGTGCGTGTCCCACCTGACCCAGATGAGCGGCTCCATCCCCGTGGAGCTGCGGCCGGCCATGGGGCTTAAGGTGTTCGGCTGCGACGTCTGCCAAGAAGTGTGCCCCTGGAACGCGGAGGCGATCGTCGCCAACCGACCCGAGTTCCGCCCCTTGCCGGAAGTGGGGACCGCGCCGTCCCTCCTTGAACTGCTCAACATAAGCAAGGGCGAGTTCCGCCGGCGCTTCGGCCGCACCGCGCTGGCCTGGCGGGGCAAGAAGACCTTGCAGCGCAACGCCGCCATCGCCTTGGGCAACAGCCGCAATCCCGCGGCGGTTCCGGCCCTCGCCCGGGCCTTGGCGTCAGACCCGAAACCGGTGGTGCGGGGCAGCGCCGCGTGGGCGTTGGGGCGCATCGGCGGGGCGGCGGCGCGCGCCGCCCTGGAGGAGGCGCAGCGGCGAGAAACGGACGCTGAGGTGCTGGCCGAAATCCGCCTGGCCCTGCGCATGCTGGAGGGCCAGACCTCGCCGCCGGACTGCGAGGCCACGCCGCCCGCCGATGAGGCCACGCCGCCCAGACGGCGTGGGACCGACCACGGAGGACCAGGCCGACCCCAAGCCGGTGCGCGCGAACGCCCCCGGCTTTAGAGGCAGGCCCGCACCGCCGCCGCGACCTGTGGCACCGCCTCCTGGGTCACGTGGCGGTGGGTGACGAAGCGCACCTGCCTGGGGCCAAAGGGGACTCCCAGGACGCCCCGGGCCGCGAGCCGCTCTAGGAAAGCCCCCGCCTCATAGCCCATAGGCAGGGTGAACAGCACAATGTTGGTCTCCACCGGGTCCAGGCGGATGCCGTCGATGGCGGCCAGCGCGGCCGCCAGCTCCCGGGCCACCCGGTGGTCTTCCGTCAGCCGGTCCACCATGGTCTCCAGCGCCACCAGGCCCGCGGCCGCCAGCACCCCCGCCTGGCGCATGCCCCCGCCCAGCATCTGGCGCATGCGGCGCGCCTGCCGGATGAAGTCCCGGGAACCGGCCAAAATGGATCCGGCGGGCGCCGAAAGCCCCTTGGAGAGGGAGACCATCACCGAATCGGCCGGTCCCACCAGCTCCTTGACGTCCACCCCCAGCGCCACCGCTGCGTTGAACACCCGCGCCCCGTCCAGGTGCACCTTGAGCCCCAGCTCCCGGGCGACGGCGACGAGGGCCCGCATGCGCTCCGCCGGCATGACGCTGCCCCCTCCCCGGTTGTGGGTGTTCTCGAGACACAACAGGGCGGGCGGCGGAAAATGCATCCCCGAGGGGCGGTAGAGGCCGCGGATGTCGTCGGGCTGAGGGATGCCCCGCTCGCCCCGGAAAAGGCGCGGCAAAAGCCCGGCGATGCGGGACACGCCGCCCGCTTCGTAATAGTAGATGTGGCAATTCTCCTCCAGCCACACCTCCTGCCCCGGCACCGTGTGGGTCAGGAGCGCGATCAAGTTGCCCATGGTGCCGCTGGGCACAAACAGGGCGGCTTCCTTGCCCAAGCGCGCCGCCGCGGCCTCCTCCAGGCGCTGCACGGTCGGGTCGTGACCCAAGACGTCATCGCCCAGCGGCGCCGACGCCATGGCTTCCAGCATCGCCGCGGTCGGTTGCGTCACCGTGTCGCTGCGCAGATCGATGACGGGTGCCCCGGCCGGCGCTTTACCGGCCGGCTGGGCACCCGGCTTGACCGTCTTGTCCAAGGCTGCTCCCCTCTTCTCCCGCCCCCGCTGGGGCTGACCTGTTCGCCGTTCCGGCCCCGTTCCCCGGCCAGGATCCGCGCGCCGTGCCCACCAGCCGGTTTGGCTGCCGGTGAAGGCGCCGGCCTCTTCAGGACCCGCGTCAACCGTCCCAAACCGGTTTCAGTCGATAACGAAGACGACAGCGTAGCGCCCGAAGAAGTCGTATTTGGCCAGCTCGCGGCGGATGCGGTCGGCGTCTGCGACGCTGATGACGACGCTCGCGCGGAACGGATCGTTCACGCGGCCGACCGCCGTCACCACCAGCGGCAGGCTGTAGGGGTACAGTTCGCTGACCGCGAGGCGCGGGTGGCGGAAGGCCTCATCGAGGTCGCGCACGTAGGCCACGATGCCCCGGCTGATGACGAGCCGCGGGTCGGCTTCCATCCCCGTGTACACCAGCTCGCCCCGCTCGTCCACGATGCGGGGTGACATGCCCCGCTCTACGCCCAAGCCCCGGGCGTCCACCACCAGGCCCGTGTACACGTGGCCGTGCCGGGCCAGGAGCTGTTCCCAGTGGGCCGCCAGCTGCTGCGGCCGGTCATCGATGCGCACCAGCGACACGTCGTCCCACCACAGCGACCCCTGCACCCGGCCCCCCACCATCACGGCCGCCCGGGCCGCGCCCGAGGCCACGAACTCCAACTCCACGCGGTACCACTGGCCGTCGGCGGGTATGCCCCGGTGAATGCGCTGGCTGCCGCCGTTGGCGTCCTCCCAGTCCACGCCCAGCATGGCCACGGCCTGGCTCTCGGCCCGCACCCAGCCGGACAGCACGTAGCGGCCGCCCGCCACCAACTGCAGGCCCGGCTGGCGCCAATACACGTCGTCTTCGGCAGCACCGGTGGAGAGGCGGCCGCTGGCGCTGCCGCCGTGGGCCACCTGGGTGTCGCGCGCCGACGAGCGCGCGCCCACCGCTCCCCAGGCGATGGGCTGGGCCCGCCCCGACTCAAAGTCCCCGTTTTCCAGCAGATTGACGCCGAACACTTCTTGGGCCAGCCCAGCGCCTCCGGCGAAGGCCAATAGCCACAACAGGCTCAAGAGCAAGGCGGCAGCGCGCATGGCGTCCCTCCGCTTCACAGGCGGTAGATCTCCCGGTATTTTTGTTCAAGGTACCGCACATAGGGCCCGCTGTCCAGAGGGCCGCCGGTCACCCGCCGGGTCAGCTCCGCGGCATTGAAGATGGCGCCCCACCGGTGGATGCGCTCATTGGTCCAGGTCCGCAGCGCCTCGAACCGCCCCTTCCGGATCTCCTCCGGGATCTCGGGCCGCTCCCGCACGGCCTGGTCGTAATACTGCACGCTGAGCACGTTGCCCAGCGTGTAGGTGGGGAAATACCCGATGGCGCCCAAGGACCAGTGGATGTCTTGGAGGACCCCTTCCGCGTCCCGCTCCGGCACGATCCCCAGGTACGCCTCCATCTTGGCCCGCCACGCGTCGGGCAGATCGCGCACCGCCAGGCGCCGGGCCACCAGTTCCCGTTCCAGGTCGAACCGCACGAAAATGTGCAGATTGTAGGTGAGCTCATCGGCTTCCACCCGGATGAAGGAGCGCTCCACCCGGTTGATGGCCCGGTAGAAGCGGTCCAAGTCCACGCCCGCCAGCGGCTCGGGAAACGTCGCCTTGAGGCGCGGCAACAGGAACTCCCAAAAGGCGCGGGAGCGGCCGATGACGTTCTCCCACAGCCGCGATTGGGATTCGCTGATGGCCAGCGACGTGCCCCAGGTGAGGGGGGTATCGTAAAAGTCCGCCGGGATCCCCTGGAAGTGGATGCCGTGGCCCGCTTCGTGCAGCGTGGCGAAAAAGCCCGATGCCCAGTCGTTGGGGTGAATGCGGGTGGTGATGCGCACGTCCCCGTGGGCGAAGCCGCTGGTGAACGGGTGGGCCGACTGGTCTTGCCGCCCCCGGTTGAGGTCAAAGCCGATGAGCCGGAGAACCTCCATGCCGAAGTCCCATTGCTTCTGGGGATTAAAATGTGCCCGCAAAAACGCGGCGTCCACCTGGGGCGCGGCGGCCACGGCCTGGACCAGGGGCACCAAGCGCCCTTTGAGCCCGGCGAAGACCCGCTCCACCTCGGCGGCGGTCATGCCGGGCTCGTACTGATCCAGCAGCGCGTCGTAAATTTCTTCCTCGTAGCCGAGGCATTCGGCTTTCTCGATGGTCAACCGGACGATCCGTTCCAGATGGGGTGCGAAGCGGCCGAAGTCCGACTCGGCCCGGGCCGCGCGCCACGCGTTCTCGGCCAGCGACGTGGCGTGGGACAGCTCCTGCACCAGGCGCGGCGGGAGCTTGCGGGCCCGCTCGTACTTGATCCTCGTCCGGCGCACGAACTGTGCGTCCAAGTCCTCGGGGTCCGGATCGGTGCCCTCCCGCTCCCGCAGCGCCTCCAAGAGCTCGCCCACCCGGGGCGCGGTGAGCCGCTCGTGGCTCATCCGGGCCAGGGCCGCCCGGTGCCGGGCGCGCGCCTCCGCCCCGCCGCGGGGCATGTACGTTTCCTGGTCCCAGCCCAAGACGGCGTTGGCCGCCCGTAAGGCGGCCACGTCGGCGATGATCTCCCGCAGTTCCTTGAGCGCGTCGCCCACGGCGGCCCCTCCGCGCGGCTTAGTTCATGGCCGCCTGCAGCTTCTCCCGCAGCGCCTCCTTGGGCAGCAGGCCGACGATCCGGTTGACCTCCTGCCCGTTGCGGAACACGATCAGGGTCGGAATGCTCATGACGCCGTACTTGCCCGGCGACATGGGGTTCTCGTCGGTGTTGAGCTTGTACACCGTGACGCTTTCGCCCAG
>DATCKT010000367.1:0-2622 GCA_036562195.1 Limnochordales bacterium | reverse complement strand
ATCCAGAACTGGTCCCACAACGTCTACAACCTGGTCACCAAGCGGGCCGTGGCCTACGAGGACGCCACCATGGAGTGGGTGGACGGGAACATCGGCAGCAAGGTGACCATGAAGTACCCGGCCATCTTCCTGATGGGCAAGGGCGCCCGGGGCGACGTCCTCTCCATCGCCTTCGCCGGCAAGGGCCAGCACCAGGACGCCGGCGCCAAGGTGGTGCACAATGCGCCCTACACGTCGTCCACCGTCACCTCCAAGTCCATCTCCAAGGGTGGCGGCCGGACCACGTACCGGGGCCTGGTGCGGGTCAATCCCAACGCGGCCCACGCCCGCTGCACGGTGAAGTGCGATGCGCTCTTGTTCGATGACCACTCCAAGGCGGAAACCATCCCGTACATGGATATCCTCCACGAGGACGTGGCCATCGAGCACGAGGCCACCGTCAGCAAGGTGCGGGAGGACCAGCTCTTCTACCTCATGAGCCGCGGCCTCACGGAGGACGAGGCCACCATGATGGTGGTGCAGGGCTTCCTGGAGCCCTTCACCAAGGAGCTGCCCATGGAGTACGCGGTGGAGCTGAACCGGCTGATCCAGTTGGAGATGGAAGGCTCGGTCGGCTGATCCCAACGGCTTTCCGCGGCGCCGCCGCATGGAGCGGCGGCGCCCGCCGTCCGCAGGGCCGGGCCGCATGACCCGGCCCTTCTTTTCCGCTCCTCCGCCCAACCCGTCGGGGATGGAATCAGTTATAGGTCGATGGGAAAAGAGGGAAGAAAGCCCAACGTACAGAAGAACTGAGAACGACATCCTCTGGGTTGTCCAGCGAAAGGAGTCGGGGAGATGACGAGTTTCAAGGCCGGCCTCGAGGACATCGTCGCCCTACGGTCCGAGATTTGTTTCATCGACGGCCATAAGTGGCGCCTGGTCTATCGCGACTACGACATCGGTGAGTTTATCGGCAAGGCCACTTTTGAAGAGGTCGTGTACCTGCTCTGGCACGGTGCGCTGCCGACCCAGAGCCAACTCGCCGCCTTTCGCCAGCAAATCGCCGATGCGCAGGACCTGCCGCGGGAGCTCGTGGAGCTGATCCGCAGCTTCCCGCGCAACGCGGAGCCCATGGCCGTGCTGCGGACGGCCGTTTCGGCCCTGGGCGTGGTGGACCCGGAAGCCGCGGCCAACGATCGGGAGGCCAACTTGCGCAAGGCCATCCGGTTGCAGGCTCGCATTCCGATGATCATCGCCTACCACGCCCGGATCCGCGAGGGACAGGAACCGGTGCCGCCCCGCCCCGATTTGGGCCTCGCGGCCAACTTCCTGCTCATGCTTAAGGGCAGCGTGCCGGACCAGACCGAAACCGAGATCTTCGACGCTTGCCTGATCCTTCACGCGGACCACGAGCTCAACGCTTCCACCTTCACCGCGCGGGTCACCGCCTCCACCCTGGCCGACATGCACTCGGCCATCACCGCCGCCATCGGCGCCCTGAAAGGGCCCCTGCACGGCGGCGCCAACGAGCAGGTCATGCGGACGCTCCTCGAGATCGGCGATCCCGCCAAGGTGGACGCGTGGCTGGAGGCGGCCCTGGAGAGCAAGAAGCGCATCATGGGCTTCGGCCACCGGGTCTACAAGAACGGCGACCCGCGGGCAGACTTCTTGCGCCGATTCTCCAAGACCATGGGCGAGAAGCGGGGCGACACCCGCTGGTACGAGATGTCCCGCCGGCTGGAGGAGCTCATGTTCGAGAAGAAGGGGCTCCATCCCAACGTAGACTTTTACTCGGCATCCACCTACTACCTGTTGGGCATCCCCATCGACCTATTTACGCCCATCTTCGCCTTCAGCCGGCTGTCCGGGTGGGCCGCCCACGTCCTCGAGCAGTACGCCGACAACCGGCTTATCCGGCCTCGCGCCGAGTACGCCGGCCCGCAGGACCTGCGTTTCGTCCCGCTTGCCGAGCGCGGCTGACCCCGCGCCGGCAGGCGGGCTCGCCGCGGCCGCCGCTGTAGGGGGTCACCGCGTTGTCCGAGCACGTGCTCGTCTACATTACGACGGCCGACGAGGCCGAGGCGCTGCGCATCGGCCGCGCCCTGGTGGAGCGGCGGCTGGCCGCGTGCGCCAATGTGGTGCCCGCCATCCGCTCCATCTACTGGTGGGAAGGGCGGCTCGTGGAAGACGGCGAGGCGCTGCTGTTCCTCAAAACGCGGGCCGGTGTCCTGGACCGGCTCATCGCCGCCGTGCGGGAACTGCACTCCTATTCCGTTCCCTGCATCACCGCGTTTCCGGTGGTGGGGGGCAATCCGGACTACTTGGCGTGGGTCTCAGCGGAGGTGCCGGAGGACGGCGGCGCGGCGGCAGGCCGCTGAAGGGCGGGATGCGCCGGCGCTCATGGGCCGGGGGCCGAGGGTCCTGGGCCCGACACGCCTTGGCGGGGTGCTGCCTGTTGCCGAGAAAGGCGCGCCGAGGCTTTCAGCTGCGGGTCGCGCCCAAGAGGTCCTTGTACGTGTCGATGTCCATGCCGATCCCGACGCGCCGGGCGACCACGTCGGACCCGTTGGCGCGGGCGCATTCCACGCACCGGCGGGTTTCGGGCAAGGCCTCCAAGCGCTCGCGAGGAATCGGTTTCTGACA
>DATCKT010000365.1:0-2039 GCA_036562195.1 Limnochordales bacterium | reverse complement strand
GTCAATAGGCTCCCATCGGCCGGCAGGGCCTGGGCGGGCAACGGGTGCCGGTTGCGGTGGAACCGCCCAACCAGTTCGGTGGCGAAGTGGGAAGCTTGCGTCGCGCTGCCGCCATTGCCGAAGATGTAAAGGCGGCCACCGGCCCGCAATGCATCGACGAGCGCACCGGCCAGCGCCTCAAGGTACGGAGAGCTCGCACGCAGCCAGCGCACCACCGTCTCCATGTCGCCGATCTGAGCGGCCCATGGGCCGTGGTGGAGCGGCGGAGTGTGGGCGGTGTTGGGCGCGCCGCCCGCGGGTAACGTCGCCATCAGCGGTTGCCTCCCAGCTTGCGGGACAAATTGGTGTCCAGGGTGAAGAGCAGGGTTCTTTCCGCCCGTTCGATGTCGACGCTGCTCACCATCGACACGACTTTCGCGCCCGTGGTTTGGTGGACGATCTGGTTCAGCAATAGCCGGGATTCCTCCAAGAGCTTCTCGCGCATCTGCTTCACCAGCTTGGCGCCGTCGAAGGATTCGATCAGCTTCTGCTCCGCGACGGTGAGCGCGTCCCGCAGCCGCACGACGATCAGGTCTTCCACGATGTACGTCCGGATGGACTGGGGGCCGCGCCCGATGTAGTCCTTCTCAAATTGCAGGATGCTCTTGGACAGCGCGTCCTCAAGCTGTCCTTTTGTCCGGTCCAGCGACTTGGACACGTCTGCCGTCACCGCCTGCGTCTCCGCACTTGGTCCAGCGAGATGACATTGCGGCCCGCCGCATCGGGCCAGGGGGGTGCCGCCGGCTGCCACTGTCCCGGGGCGGCGAGCATCCCATCCGCGCCTGCCGGGAGCCGCGGGCCGGCTTCCACGTCTGGCCATTGGGCGCTGGGCATGGGCTGCCCCGAGAAGGTTTCGATAGGGCCGACCGGTGCGGACGGCCCGGCGGGAACCGCCGCGGGCGCAAACCCGCGCAGGGCGCCTTCGTCGACCGGTTCGATCAAGCCCAACGCGCTGAAGCAGTAGAGCGCATGCCATGCCTTGTGGACGGTTTCTCCGAGAAGCGTAGCGGTGTCCGCCGCCGACATCTCGCCGCCCAGGGCCGACCAGATGGTCCATTCTTCGGCGGTCAGCAATTGCCGCAAGGGCATGTGATCCGCCAAGGCGGTGCGCCGCACCACCGTGGATGGCTTGGGCACAAGCCGCCCCCACCTCTTGGGGTTGTCCACCCGGCGGACGGCGCTGAGCAGAAGCAGTTCCCAGCGGGCGCTCAAGTTGACCGTTGGGTCGAGGCGCGGGCTAAACTTGAAAGACCCCCGTTCCCAGCCAAAGGGTACCCAAAACGCTTCCAGCCCTTCGGCGGCCCCGCAGAGGGCCCCGACGACCTCGCCGCCCTTCCAAAACTGCAGCGCCATCTCGCCGCCCTGCTGCAGCACCAGCGTGCCAGAGCGTTTCCCGGAGCGCAGGAAGTGCAGGAGGTGCACCAGGTCCAGCACTTGCAGGCTGCCTTCAAACTCGATGGCGCCGCGGGCGATCTTTCCCATCCAGGCGCGCAAATGCAGGCGCATGGCCTCAAGCCCTTGCGCGAGGGGGGCAAAGCGCGAATCACCGGTGTTGGGCGCCTCCTCGTCAAACGCGCCGCCCGCGAGCCGCTGGATGAAGGCCACGTACCGCGCCATAGGCGCAAGCAGCCACAGGCCAGCCCCGTACGCCAGGGCGAAACCGGCTCCGCCCGCGATCAGACCGGTCGTCCAGCGGGTCAGCCAGGCCGCCAGCACGGCCGCCCCAAGGCCTACAACCGCTGCAAAAACCGCCACCCGGTCAAAGCGTCGCATCGTTGCCTGGTTCCCACGTCGCGTGTTGGATGCCCGCCAGAGCATGCACGGGCCCGTCCAGCCGGCAAATGATCAGCCGCTCGTCCGCGGCCGGGTCCAAATCGACGGAGACGCCGCGTACCCGCCTGCCCGGCAGCACTTCGTTGAGGCGGAGGATGAGCAGCTCGTGCACTTCCTCAAACTCCCGCACCAAAAGCTGCCGCATGAGCATTTGCCCTTCGCGGGAC
>DATCKT010000360.1:0-1695 GCA_036562195.1 Limnochordales bacterium | reverse complement strand
TAAATGGGCAACGGCCCCAGCTGGACTACCACGTCCGACCCCCCGGACATGGCCCCCATGCCTTTCCCTCCCGGCCTTTCCCCGCTCCCCTTGCGGCAACTTGAAGAGCCGTGGGCGGACTAGCCCCCGTCCCGCCGCGGCCCTATGATACCGCATATCCCCGCTGCCACTGGCGGCAGGCGGGGGCGTCACTCCCCCGCAGCCGCCGCCTGCCCACCCGCCGCCGCGGCCGCCTGCCCTTGGCCGGCGCCCCGGGCCGTGTCCACCTCGGCCAGCAGGACGCCCGCCATCACCAGGGCGCCCCCCACCCAGCCGCTCGGGGCCAGGCGCTCGCCCAACAGCAGCCAGGCGAACAGCGCGGCAAAGACGGGTTCCAAAGAAAGAATGAGGCCGACCCGCGCGGGCGCCGTGAACCGCTGCAAGGACACCTGCGCCACCAACGCCCCCGCCGTGGCCAACAGCCCCAGGTACAACAAGGGTAAGACACTGCCCGGCTCCGCCACGCCCACGAGGCCCCCGCCCCCGTGGGCGGCCATGGCGGTACAGCCGGACACCAGCGCGACCGTCCCCATTTGCACCCAGGCGAACAGCACCGGGTCGAAACGGGGTGAAAACCGATCCACCAACACGATGTGCAGGGCAAACAGCACCGCGCAAAGCAGCACCAGCAGGTCGCCCGGCTCAGCCCGCAAGCCGGCCGACCAGTCTAGGCTCAACACGGCCAACCCCGCCGTGGCCAACGCCACGCCGGTCCACGTGAGGGGACCCGACCGCTTGCCCAAGAACAAACTGGCCATCACCGCGACAAATACCACGTTGAGCGCGGTGATGAAGCCCGCCTTGGAAGCGCTGGTGTACTGCAAGCCCAGCGTCTGGGTCAGGAAGCCGCCCCACAGCACCAGGCCGAGCAGCGCGCCGGCGAGCTGGAGCCCCGGCTCCCACCGGTGGCGCCGCTGCCACGCCCAGCCGGCCAGCGCCACCCACGCCAGTCCGAAGCGGGCCGCGATCAGCGCGTGGGGCGGCACCCGCTCCACCAGGTCCTTCACCACCGGGAACGTCCCGCCCCACACGATCGCGATCAACAGGAATCCGACCCCGGCCCACCGCTCCCGGCGGCGGGCCCGGAGGGCCGCCCTTTCGTCCGCCACCGCTCAGCCTCCGAGCAGCCGCTCGCGCAAAAGCTCCTGCACCAGCTTGGGGTTGGCCTTGCCGCCCGTCTGCTTCATAACCTGGCCCACGAGAAAGCCCATGGCCTTGAGCTCGCCGCCCCGGATGCGCTCGGCGACGTCGGCGTTGGCGGCGATGACCTGGTCCACCACGGCGGCCAGCGCCCCGGCGTCACTGATCTGTTCCAGGCCCCGCTCCTTGACGATCGCGCCCGGTTCCTTGCCCGTGCGGAACATTTCCTCAAAGACCTCTTTGCCCACGTTGGCGTTGATGACGCCCTGATCCACCAGGCGCAAGAGGTCCGCCAACGCCTTGGGCGACACCTGCACCTCTTCCACGGCCTTGTTCTCCGCCTTGAGCAGGCGCAGGAACTCGCCCATGATCCAGTTGCTGACCGGTTTCGCCTGGCCGTACTCGGCCACGCACGCCTCAAAGAAGTCCGCCAAGGCCGGCGAGGTGGTCAGCACCTCCGCGTCGTAGCGGGGCAAGCCGTACTGCTCCACAAACCGAGCCTGCTTGGCCCGGGGC
>DATCKT010000355.1:0-8753 GCA_036562195.1 Limnochordales bacterium | reverse complement strand
TCCCCGGTGTGTACGTGAGCGATCCCGGCGAGGACGACGTGGCGGTCCCCGAGCTCATCTCCGAGGCTACCCGGGCCGCCGCCGTGGCGCATTTGTGGCACGCGTTCCGGGTGCTGGAGCAAGGCCGGCGGCTCGACGTGGTTCGCCTGCAGGATGCGGTGGACAACATCGTCGACGAGATCTTGGCCGAACCCCAGGTGTTGAAGGGGCTGGCGGATCTGCGCAGCCACGACATGTATACCTTCGGCCACTCGGTGGATGTGTGCGCGCTGTCCGTCGCCATCGGCCGCGCCCTGAACCTGCCGCCGGAGCAGCTGCGGGTGCTGGGGCTGGGCGCTCTTTTGCACGACATCGGCAAGATCGGGGTGCCCGCGGAGATCCTGCGCAAGCCGGGACGGCTGACCGCGGAGGAATGGCGCTACATCTATGAACATCCGCGCCTGGGGTTTGACATCCTGCGCCGCTACCACGAGGTGCCGGTGCCGGCGGCGCACGTGGCGTATCAGCACCATGAGCGACTGGACGGCAGCGGCTACCCGCGGGGGCTGGCGGGCGACCAGGTGCACCCTTACGGGCGGATCGCGGCCGTGGCGGACGTGTTCGACGCCATGTGCTCGCTGCGCACCTACCGGCCGGGCTTCCCGGTCCACGAGGTGCTGGCCTTCCTCCAGGACCACAGCGGTACGCTCTTTGATCCCGACGCCGTGGCCTGCCTCGGCCGGATCGTGGCGCCGTACCCGCTCGGCACCACCGTGCGTTTGAATACCGGCGAAATCGGCCTGGTGGTGGCCCTCGTGCCCGAAGACGGCCAGCGGCCGACGGTGCGCATCCTGCGGGACGCCGATGGGCGGGTTGTGGACGCGCGAGTGTATCGGGAACTCCATAAGGACCCGAGCGTGTCCATCGTGGCCGTGGTGGACCTCGGCGAGTTGGCCGACGGGCAGGAGGAAGCGGCGCGGGAATGACAGCCCGTGGCGGTCCCGAGCGGGGCCGGCTGGCGGAGGCGGCCGCGGCGCGGCATCTGGAAGCCTTGGGATATCAGATTCTGACGCGGAACTATCGCGGCCGGGCCGGGGAGATCGACCTGGTGGCGAGGCACGGCAGCCGCATCGTTTTCGTGGAAGTGAAGGCCCGCCGGCGGGGCGTGCCTGACTCCCTGGAAGCGGTGGACGCCCGCAAGCGCCGGCGCCTGATTCGGGCAGCCCTGGAGTACCTGGCCCGGCGGCGGTTGGTGGGCGTGCCGGTGCGCTTTGATGTGGCCGCGGTGGAGCTGGACGAGGCCGGTCGGCCGGGGGCTGTGCACGTGCTGCCCGACGCCTTTTCGGTCGACGAGGCGTGGGCGTTTCCTAGCTAGGCTGCCATCAGGCGACGGCGGCCCGCTGCCGCCGCGGCAGGGCGTGACCAACCGGGCGCGCCCACTGGCGCGGGGAGGCGCCTGTCCCGAGACGGACCAGCGCGGCAGGAACGGGTGCGAGGACGCGGAATGAAATAGACAATGGAGACACCAGCCACGGCCCCAGGGCGGTGGGAGGTGTCTTTTTTGTTTGCCCGCGTCCGCAGCGGAACGGTCTACGGCGTCGACGGCCACCTGGTGCAGGTGGAGGTGGACATCAGCCCCGGCCTGCCTTTGTTTGAGATCGTTGGGCTGCCGGACACGGCGGTGCGGGAAAGCCGGGACCGGGTCCGCACGGCGATCCGCAACTCCGGACTGCCGTTTCCCACAGGCCGGCTGGTGGTCAATCTGGCGCCGGCGGACCTGCCCAAGGCCGGTCCGGCCTGCGATCTGGCCATCGCCTTAGGGATCCTCGCCGCCAGCGGGCAGCTGCCCCAGGCCCGCGTGGCCGCCCTGTGCGCGGTGGGGGAGTTGTCCCTGGACGGACAGGTGCGGGGCGTGCCCGGGGTGCTGTCCATCGCCCTGGCGGCCGCGGACAATCCTGGGCTGCAGCTGGTGGTGCCGGCCGGCTCCGCCGGCGAAGCGGGCCTGGTGCCCGGGATACGGGTGGTGGCCGTGCGCACGCTGCAGGAAGCCGTCGACTGGCTGCGGGGCGGGCGGGAGCCCGCGCCCGTGCCGGCGGCCGAGCTGCCGGTACCCGCTGCCGCCGACGACGGCGAGGATCTGGCCGACGTGCGCGGGCAGGCCATGGCCAAACGGGCGCTGGAGGTGGCCGCGGCGGGCGGGCACAACCTGCTGATGATGGGACCGCCGGGCGTCGGCAAGACCATGCTGGCGCGGCGGCTGGTCACCATCTTGCCGCCGTTGGACCAGCGCGAATACTTGGACGTCTGCCGCATCTACAGCATCGCCGGCATGCTCACCGCCGACCCGGTGCGCCGCGGCCGGCGGCCGTTCCGGGCTCCTCACCACAGCGCGACGCGGGCGGGTCTCTTGGGCGGGGCGCGGGGCACGCCCGGCGAGGTCTCCTTGGCCGACCATGGCGTGCTCTTCCTCGACGAGATCCACGAGTTCTCCCGGTCCGTGTTGGAAGCGTTGCGTCAGCCGCTGGAGGACGGTGTGGTGGTCCTGGCTCGCTTGCCTCGTCCCCTGCGCTTTCCCGCCCGCTTCACGCTGGTCGCGGCGGCCAACCCTTGCCCCTGCGGTTACTACGGCGACACCCGGCGGGAATGCCGCTGCCCGCCGCACCTGGTGACCGGCTACCAGCGGCGCTTGTCCGGTCCCTTGGCGGACCGCATCGACCTCCACGTGGAGCTGGCTGCGCCCAGTTGGAAGGAACTGACTGGGCCCACCGCCTCCCCCACCAGCGCCGAAGTGCGGGACCGCGTCCTCGCCGCGCGGGAGATCCAAGCCCGGCGTTTCCAGGACTTGCCCGTCCGCACCAACGCCCGCATGGACGCCGGGCTGGTGCAACGGTTCTGCCGCCTGGAGCCGGCCGCGGAAACGCTCCTGGGCATGGCGGTGGAACGCTGGCGGCTGAGCGCCCGGGCCGTCGTGCGGACCCTCAAGGTGGCGCGCACCCTCGCGGATCTGGCGGGCAGCGACCTCATCCGACCGGCCCACGTGCAGGAGGCGCTGGCGTTCCGGCCAACGGCGCCCGAGGCATCCGCCGAGCGAACTGCTCATAACCATTCGGTGACGGCGGGAGGTGGGGTGCGGTGAGGAACTTGCTCCCGTGGCCGGCGTGGGTGTTGGCGGCCGTAGTGGTCCTAGGCGCGGCGGCGTGGTCCGGCGGGGCCCAAGTCCCCGGTAGCGACCAGGACCCATCCACGGGCGACGAGGCCGCCGGGGCTGGGGTCAACTACTGTGACGACTCGCCGGTGCTGCGGCTCACGCAGCCGCCCATGGAGGGACATGCGGTGTGGGAACTGAAGTGGCGCCTGCGGCAGTTGGGCTTCGATTCGGGGGACCCGGAGGATGAGACGTACGATGCCGCTGTGGCGCAGGCCGTGCGCCGGTTTCAAGCGAGCCGCGGCCTTGTTCCCGACGGGGTCGTAGGACCCCGGACCTGGATGGCCCTGGGGCAAGACGTGGAGCCCGTCGCGGCCGGCAGCCGCACGCCGCGCCCCCAAGGCGAGATCTCCATCGTGGTTGACTCCGAGAAGTTGACCTTGACCGTTTACGTGGACGGGAAACCGTACAAGACGTACCCCGTCGCCGTTGGCCGGCCCCGGCCCAGCACCCTCACCCCGGTGGGCGAATGGCGCATCGTCCACAAGGGCGGCGACTGGGGCGGCGGGTTCGGCACCCGCTGGCTGGGGCTCAACGTGCCTTGGGGCATCTACGGCATCCACGGCACCAACAAGCCCTACTCCATCGGCAGTCGGGCCAGCGCCGGCTGCGTCCGCATGTACAACCGGGACGTGGAGGAGCTGTACGAGTGGGTCTCCGTGGGCACGCCCGTCAAGATCGTGGGCGTGAAGCCTCCCCTTACCTTTGGACGGCGGCTGCATGTGGGCGTGGCGGGCAAGGACGTCGTGGAGGTGCAGCTCCGGCTCAAGGAGATGGGCTTCGACCTCGGGGACGCGGACGGTCGCTTCGGGCCGGCCACGCGTGCGGCCGTGGAGCGGCTGCAGCGCACCTTCGGCCTGCCGGTGGACGGCGAGGTATGGGGCGACGTGTACTACATTCTGGGACTCAAGTAGGCGACGGGCCAGGATAAGGGGAGAGACGCGGCGGCATGCTACTTCTCAGGAAGCGCGGCGACGAGAGGAGACGCCTCCATGGACCTGGATCCCGGCAGCACGCGCATCTACCGTTGTGCGCTGTGCGGGGTGGACACGCCCCATCGCATCCGCGGCCGCCGGGGAAACCGCTGCGCCGTCGTCTGCACCCATTGTGCCGGCGGGGCGCTGGTGGGCACCGACGATTTGCTCCTGTACCAGGTCCGCTGGGAAGAGGAGCTCCGCCAGCTCCTGGCGGAGCTGGCCGAGAACGACACGCCCAAAGACGACCGCTGGCACTGACCCGGCGCCCCGGGGCGGTGAAGGCAAGTGGATGAGCGCCTGTGCCTCCTGGGGCTGCGGTTGGTGCCGGGGGTTGGCCCCAAGCGCATTCGCATCCTATTAGATCGTTACGGTTCGGCCGCGGCCGCCTGGCGGGAGCGCGCGAAGTGGGAGGAGCTGCCCGGCTTCGGCCCGGGGCTCGCGGTCGCCGCCCGCCGGGTGGGCGAGGACGCGGTCCGGGAACACTGGGCACGGCTTGAGGCCCTGGGCGCCCGGGTGGTCACGCCGGCTGACGCCGATTACCCGGCGGGGTTGCGGCACATGCCGGCGCCGCCGCCCATTCTGTTTGTGCGCGGGCAGCTCCCCACGGAGGCCCAAGGCTGGCTGGCCATCGTCGGCACCCGCCGGGCCACCCCGCAGGGCCTGCGCACGGCGTGGAGCCTAGCGCGGGATCTGGCCGCGGTGGGCGTCGCGGTGGTGAGCGGCCTCGCGCGAGGCATCGACGGCGCGGCCCACCGGGGCGCGCTGGACGGCCACGGCCGCACCGTGGCCGTGCTGGGCTGCGGCCTCGACTTCGCCTACCCGCCGGAGCACGCGGATCTGATGGAAGAGATCGCCGCCAGGGGCGCCTTGGTGACCGAGTACCCGCTGGGCGTGCAGCCCCAGCCGGGACACTTTCCCACCCGCAACCGGCTCATCGCGGCCATGGCCCAGGCAGTGGTGCTGGTGGAAGGCAGCCGCCGCAGCGGGGCGATGAAGACCGTCACCCTGGCGGCCGAACTGGGGCGCGAGGTGATGGCGGTCCCGGGCGACGTAGGGCGCTGGAGCAGCGAGGGTCCCAACCAGCTATTGCGGGAAGGAGCCACGCTGGTGCGCCACGCCGCCGACGTCCTGGAAAGCATGGGCTGGACGGCCGTGGGGCTTGCGGCGGCGGCAGGTGAGGCCCCGGACGCGGCGGGGGGTGGGGACTCGGCCGCGGACCGCATCATAGCCTGCCTGCGGGCCAACGGAGCCATGACCGTGGATGAGCTGGCAGCCAGCTTAGGGATGCCCGCTGAGGCCCTCGTGGGCGCGGTGATGGGCCTTGAGCTGACCGGAAGGGTGGTGCGGCACGCGGGCAGCCGGTTCGCCCTGCCGCAGTAGCCGGCCGCATGGCCAGCCCCGGGTAGCCGTGGGAAGGCTTGGGTTTACAAGCCCAGGTCCGGCCTCTATAATGAGACCGAATGCCCAAGTGGAGGGATACCTGTGGGAACCCTCGTGATCGTGGAATCGCCGGCCAAGGCCAGAACCATCGGCAAGTTCCTGGGGCGCGGTTACACCGTCAAGGCCAGCATCGGCCACGTGCGGGATCTGCCCAAGAGCCAGTTTGCCGTGGATGTGGAGCACGACTTCCAGCCGCGCTACATCACCATCCGCGGCAAGGGCAAGGTGCTGCAGGAACTGCGGGAGTACGCCCGCAAGGCCGACCGGGTGCTGCTGGCCACGGACCCGGATCGCGAGGGGGAGGCCATCTCCTGGCATCTGGCGGAGGTCCTGAAGCTGGACACCACCGCGCCCAACCGCATCCAGTTTCACGAAATTACCCGGGACGCCGTCAAAAAAGCCCTCAAGTCGCCGCGCCCTTTGGATGAGCGTCTCATCGACGCATACCAGGCCCGGCGGGTGCTGGACCGCATCGTCGGCTACAAGCTGAGCCCGTTGCTCTGGCGAAAGGTGAAGGCGGGCTTGAGCGCCGGCCGCGTACAGTCGGTGGCCGTGCGCCTCATCTGCGACCGGGAGCAGGAAATCGAAAACTTCGTCCCGGAGGAGTACTGGTCGATTACCGGCACCTTCGCCGCGCCGCAGCCGGACGGCCGGGCGCCCGCCCGCTTCGTGGCCAAGCTGGTGCAGCAGGCGGGCAAGAAGGTCCACATTCCTAACGAAGCCGCAGCCAAGGCGGTGTTGGCCGAGTTGGCCGACGCCGACTTCCGCATCGCGCAGGTCAAGCGCGGCCAGCGCCGGCGCAACCCGGCGCCACCCTTCATCACCAGCACGCTGCAGCAGGAGGCTTCCCGTAAGCTGGGATTCTCGGCCCGCAAGACCATGAGCCTGGCCCAGCAGCTGTATGAGGGGTTGGACGTGGGGCCCGAGGGCACCGTCGGGTTGATCACGTACATGCGTACCGACGCGACCCGGGTCGCCGAAGAAGCCCAGCGGGAAGCCCAGCAGTTCATCGATGAGCACTTCGGACGCGAGTACCGCCCGGACCAGCCGCCCCGCTACCGTTCGCGGGCGGGCGCTCAGGCCGCCCATGAAGCCATCCGGCCCACCAGCGTCTTCCGCACGCCGGAGATGGTCAAGCCGTACCTGCGCCGGGACCAGTACCGGCTGTATAAGCTCATCTGGGAGCGGTTCGTGGCCAGCCAGATGGCTCCGGCCGAGCTGGACACCCTCACGGTGGACGTGGCAGCTGGACCGTATCTGTTCCGTGCCACGGGCTCCGCGGTGCGGTTTCCCGGCTTCATGACGCTGTACACCGAGGGCGTGGACGACGCCGCCGGCAAGGAGGCGCCCCCGCGGACCGACGGGGAGGACGACGGCGCCGAGCAGCAGCTGAGCGGGCACTTCGAGCCGGGCCAGCCCGTGGCCGTCGAGAAGCTGGAACCCAAACAGCACTTCACGCAGCCGCCGCCCCGCTACACCGAGGCCATGCTCGTCAAGACCCTGGAGGAGCAGGGAATCGGCCGGCCCAGCACCTATGCGCAGATCATTGACACCATCGTGCGCCGCGGCTATGTGACCCTGGAGGACCGCCGCTTCAAGCCGACGGAGCTGGGCCGTTTGATCGTGGACTTGCTGAAGGAGCACTTTCCCCACATCATCGACGTGGAATTCACCGCCCGCATGGAGGAGGCGCTGGACCGCATCGAGGAAGGCGACGTCCATTGGGTGGAGGTGGTGAGGGACTTTTACGGCCCCTTTTCGGAAGCCCTCGCCCGCGCCCAGAAAGAGATCCGGGAAGTGGACATCGCCGATGAGGTCACCGACGAGAAGTGCGAGGTATGCGGTCGCAACCTGGTCATCAAGTGGGGCCGCTTCGGCAAGTTCCTGGCCTGCCCAGGCTATCCCGAGTGCAAGTACACGCGGCCGCTGCTCCAAGAAACGGGCGTGACCTGTCCCTCCTGCGGGCAAGGGCAGGTCGTGGAGCGGCGCTCCCGTAAGGGGCGCATGTTCTACGGCTGCAGCCGGTATCCCGACTGCCGCTTCACCAGCTGGCAGCGGCTGTCGCCGCACCCATGCCCCCGCTGCGGCCATTACATGGTGGAGCAGCGGCGGGGCGGCGAGGTCATCCGCGTGACGTGCGCCAACAAGGCATGCGGGTTCAGCGGCCGGCCCGAGGCCGAGGCGCTGGCCGCGCCGGGGCGGGTGTGACCTATGTTTCACGCTACAACCATTGTCGCGGTGCGCAAGGACGGCCGGGGCGCGATGGCCGGCGACGGCCAGGTGACCTTCGGCCAGCAGACGGTCATGAAACACCGGGCCCGCAAGGTGCGCCGGCTGTACCACGACCGCGTGTTGGCAGGCTTCGCCGGGGCGGCGGCCGACGCGTTTGCTCTGTTTGAAAAGTACGAGGCGAAGCTGGAGGCGTACCAGGGCAACCTGCTCAGGGCTGCGGTGGAGCTGGCCAAAGAGTGGCGGACCGACCGGGTGCTGCGGCGCCTGGAAGCCCTGCTGGTGGTGATGGACCGGGAGCGGATCCTGGTGCTGTCGGGCACGGGCGAGGTGATCGAGCCCGACGACGAAGTGGCCGCCATCGGCTCGGGCGGGCCGTTCGCCCTGGCTGCGGCCCGGGCGCTGCTGGCTCATTCGCCCCTGTCCGCCCGGGAGATCGCGGTGGAAGCCATCCGCATCGCCGCGTCCATTTGCGTCTACACCAACGACCACGTCGTGGTGGAGGAAGTGTAGGCCGGCGCAGGACTTGCGGGCCTGATGCACCGCCCGTGCAGCGGGCATGCCGCGGATGTCTCGGCGGCGCCGGCGGCGAGGGGGCTTTCGGCCCGCGGGCGTCGCACCTGCCTCCTCGATCGGCTCTCCGTTGCTTCCATATATATATAGAAGCCCCGCCAGCGGAAGGGTGATCGTGCCCTATGGAACTCACGCCACGTCAAATCGTTGCCGAGCTGGACAAATACATCGTGGGCCAGGAAAAGGCCAAGCGGGCCGTGGCCATCGCCCTGCGCAACCGCTACCGCCGGCAGAACTTGCCTGAGCGCCTGCGGGACGAGGTCAGCCCCAAAAATATCCTCATGATCGGCCCCACGGGCGTGGGGAAGACCGAGATCGCCCGGCGCCTGGCGCGCCTAGCCGGTGCGCCC
>DATCKT010000351.1:0-4781 GCA_036562195.1 Limnochordales bacterium | reverse complement strand
GGCTTAGGTGGATTCGAACCACCGACCTCACCCTTATCAGGGGTGCGCTCTAACCTACTGAGCTATAAGCCCGCTGTGCCAGTAGATGATAGCATAGGCTCACGGGGACCGTCAATCAAAACGGCAGGCGTCCGGCGCCGTCGGGGCTGCGGGACGCGGTTGACGAGAAGCCCCCGTTGACAACAAGATGAAACACAGGAGCGCCTCTCGGACGTCCCGCCGCCCCGCCAGGAGGCGCGCCGCCCCTTGGGGGGCGTTCCTGTCCGCACGCCGGAAACGATCCAAGAGAAAGGAGAGAACGGGCCATGAAGCGCCTGACCTTCTTCGGCTGCGCGGCCATCATCTTCACGTTGCTGGTTTCCTTTACGGGCGCGCCGGTCCACGCGCAGGGGCTCTCGGGCCGCCTCGTGGTCTACAGCGCTGCGCCCCTGGACTTCGCCGACTCCCTGAAGCGGGCTTTCGAAGCGCTCCACCCGGGGACGACCGTGGAGATCGTCAACCCCGGCGGCGCCGAGGCCATCATCGCCAAGCTCGCGGCGGAGCGGGACAACCCGCAGGCCGACGTCTTCCACTCCGGCGCGGTGTTTGAGTTCCTGGTGGCCGCCAAGATGGGCCTGCTGGCCCGGACGGACCCCGCCTCGATCGCGCCCGAGCTGCCGGAGGCGCTGGAGATCGCAGGAGCGGCGATTCCCCTGTACGATGAGGAAGGCCGCTGGTACGTGTGGGGCTACTCGCTGGGGGTCATCGGCTACAACGAGCGGCGGCTGGAGCAGCTGGGCCTGCCGGTGCCCCGCCGCTGGCAGGACCTGGCGGATCCCCGCTACCGGGGCCACATCGTCTTCAACATGCCGCAGCAGTCCTCGTCGGCGTTCAACACGCTGGTGGCGCATTACCAGATCTTTGGTGAGGAAGGCGTCTGGGAGCTGTGGGACGCGATCGACCGCAACATCGCGTTTTATACCCCCTCCACCGGCGCCCTCTATTCGCTGGTGGCCCGGGGCGAGGTGCCCATCAGCTTCGGCACGGCCCGCAACTACTACGTCAACCGGGCCGAGGGCCATGCAGTCAATGTGGTGTACCCGGAGGAGGGCGCCTGGGTGTTTGCCACGGGCGTCGGGATCGTGGAAGGCGCCAAGAACCGGGAACTGGCCGAGGCCTTCGTCCGCTTTGTCCTCTCCCCTGAGGGCCAGGTGCATGCCGCCAACCACTTCCAGAACCCGATCCGCAAAGGCATCCAGGCCACGGCCCACAGCGTGGACCTGTCGGTGGAGTACGTGGAGCGGACGGTGCCCAGGATTGTGGTCGTCGACAGCGACCTGGCGGAGGAGATCCGCGAGGAGGTCATGAGGCGGTTTGACCGGTACACGAACCGCTGAGGCGGAAAGCGCCGGGTTTTTCGGACGCGCCCTGCGCCTGGCCGACCCAACGGCCGTCCTGGGCGCGCTGGCAGCCGTTTACCTGGCGGCGTTCCTGCTCATCCCGCTGGGCCTGATCGTCGTCCAATCGGCCCAGATCCTGCTCGCGGGCGGATTGGCGGACTTGCCCCAGTTTGGCCAGCGGTTCTTGGTGTTGACCCGCAACTCCCTGGTGCTGGCCGGCCTTGTCACCATCATCGTGCTGGCCATCGCCATCCCGTTGTCGCTGTTTTTGGTCAAGGCGGTGCCGTACCGGCCCCTCTTCCAGGCGCTGCTGACGATCCCGCTCTTGTCGCCGCCGTTCATCGGCTCGTTCGCGATCATTCTCCTCTTTGGCAGGGTCGGGGTCATCACGCAGCTTCTGCAAGCGGCCGGCCTGCCCACGTTTGAACTGTACGGGCTGCCTGGCATCGCCATCGCCCACGTCGTCCATACCTTGCCCCTGGCGGTGCTGACGCTGGCGGCGGGTCTGCTCACCGTGCCCAGGTCCCTGGAGGAGTCGGCCATCTCGCTGGGGGGAAGCCTGGTGCAGGTGTCCCGGAGGGTCGTCCTGCCCTACATCGCCCCATACGTCTGGATGAGCGCCCTGCTGGTGTTTCTCGCGTCTTTTGGGGATGTGGGCGCGCCGCTGCTGGTGGGCGGCAACTACCGGGTCTTGACCGTCGAGGCCTATACCGCCTTCATCCGCTTCAATGTCGACCAGCGCATCCCCATCCTGCTGAGCGCGTGGATGGTGGTGATCTCGCTCTTTTTGCTCTACCTGGTCCGGCGGCAGATGCAGAAGGCGGACATTGCCCCCGCCTTCACGGGCGAGGTGTTCACCTACGCGTCCCCCGCCGCCCGCCGGATAGGGCTTGTGTTCTGCGCGTTGGTGAGCTTCCTGGTGCTCTTGCCGTACCTGGCCATCCTGGTGGCCTCCTTCGGCACCGTGTGGGGCGTGGGGCTGTTGCCCGACGCCTTCACGCTGCGCCATTACCAGGCGCTCGCGCGGAGCCTCGAGCCGCTGCGCAATTCCCTGATCCTGGCCGGTACAGCGGCGCCGCTGGCGGTGTTGCTCAGCGTCGCCATCGGCAAGGCCATGCGCGACTGGGGCCGGGCGGGTGCCTTCCTTGACTATGTGACGCTCTTGCCGTTGGTCGTGTCGGGCGTCGTCATCGGCATCGGGCTCATCCACCTGACCGGCCGGCTCCGCGGGCTGGGCATGGCGCTGCCGTTCCTGTCCGGGCCGGGCCTTTTGGTGGCCGCCTACTCCATCCGGCGGCTGCCGTACCCGATGCGGGTCATGTCGGCCGCGTACAGCCGCATCGACCGCCGCCTCGAAGAGGCTTCCTATAGCCTTGGGGCTTCCCCGGCCCGCACCTTGTGGCGGGTGACCCTGCCGCAGCTGTACCCGGCCATGGCCGCGGCGCTGGTCATCGCCTTTACCCGCATCATCACCGAGTTGGGCACGACCCTGGTGGTGTACCAGCCCGGGTGGACCACCATCTCCATGCAGATCTTTTCCTACGCCCAAGAAGGGCTGGTCAGCCGGGCCGCGGCCATCTCGGTGCTGCTGGTCGCTGTCGTCGCCGCCCTCACCGGGCTTTTCGGCATGGAACGCCGGAGGTGATCCCGTGACCGGCGTTAGGTTGGAACAGCTGACGAAGATCTACCCGACCGGGGTCAAGGCGGTGGACAACCTCACCGTCGCAGTGGCGCCGGGGGAGTTCCTCGCGATCTTGGGCCCCTCGGGGTGCGGCAAGACGACCACCCTGCGCATGATCGCCGGGCTGGAAACGCCGACCGCGGGCTCCGTCTACTTCGGCTCCCGCCGCATGAACGACGTGCCGCCGCAGCGGCGTGGCGTCGGGCTTGTGTTCCAGCACCACGCGGTCTTCCCCACCATGTCCGTGTACGAAAACGTGGCGTATGGCCTGCGCGTCCGCCGCGTGGCCGAGCCTGAGGTGCGCCGCCGCGTCATGGAGCACCTGGAGCTCGTGGGGCTGGCGGATCTCGCGCACCGGATGCCGGCGCAGCTGTCGGGGGGCCAGCTGCAGCGGGTCGCGCTGGCGCGGGCTTTGGTGATCCAGCCGTCGGTGCTGCTTTTGGATGAGCCCCTGAGCAGCCTGGACGCCAAGCTGCGGGCGTCGATCCGCACGGAGATTAAGAAACTCCAGCGGCAGCTGGGCATCACCACCATCTACGTGACCCACGATCAGGAGGAAGCGCTCTCCCTGGCCGATCGCGTCGGCGTCATGCACCGCGGGGTGCTGGAGCAGGTGGGACCGCCGGAAGAGGTGTACCGGGCGCCGGTAACGAGGTTTGTGGCTTCTTTTGTCGGCGAGGGGACGCTCCTTGAGGGAACCCTGGTTTCCGCCGGCAGCGGCCTGGCCGTGGTGGAGGCTGGCCCCTTGCAGCTGGAAGTGCGGCCGGCGGGCGGCGCGCCCTTGCGGGCCGGCCGCGCCTGGCTGTGCGTGCGGCCCGAGGCGGTGCAGCTGGCGGATGAGAACGCCGGCGCCCCCGCGTGGGAGGGCGCCGTGGACCATCTGGAATTCCTGGGTTCCAACGTGCGCGGCGAGCTGCGGGTGGATGGCCTCGACGCGCCCCTTCTCTTCCTTTGCCCGGCCCGGGCAGGGTCGTCCCTGGCCCCTGGGCAGCGGGTCCGCTTCACCATCGATCCGGCGGCGGTGTCGGTCGGGCAGGACGTCTGAGCTCAGAGCAGCTGCCCCTGGTCGCCCTTGTCGTCGTCCTTCTCGGCGATGAGCGCCGCCGCGACCGCCTGGTCGCCCGCGTCCAGCCGCATGATCCGCACGCCCTGGGTGGCGCGGCCCTGGCGGGAAATCTCGTCCACCGGTGTCCGGAGCATGATGCCGGCCGCGCTGATGAGCATCACCTCATCGCCGTCCCGCACCACGCGCACGGCGACGATGGGCCCGTTCTTTTCGGTGATCTGCAGCGTGCGGATGCCCTTGCCGCCGCGGCCGGTGACGCGGTACTCATCCAGCGGCGTGCGTTTGCCGAAGCCCTTCTGGCTGACCACCAAGAGGTCCGCGCCGGGGCGCACCACGTCCAGGCCGACGACGAAGTCACCCTCGTCCAGCGTGATGCCCCGCACGCCCCGGGCCGCTCGGCCCATGGGCCGCACGTCCTCCTCCGGAAACCGGATGGCCTGGCCGAGAGCCGTCACCAGCAGCACGTGCTCATGGCCCTCGGTCAGGCGCACGTCCACCAGCTCGTCGCCCTCGTCCAAGAGGATGCCGATGAGGCCGTGGCGCGGGCTGTCAAACTCGGTCAGCACGGTCTTCTTGACGATGCCCCGCTTGGTGGTCATGAAAAGATAATGCCCTTCGTCGTACTCGCGGACCGGGATCGCGGTCCGGATTCTCT
>DATCKT010000346.1:0-2284 GCA_036562195.1 Limnochordales bacterium | reverse complement strand
GTCCCGTATATTGCACTCATGGCGGCCCGCCTGGTCGCGGGCGGGAGACCCAGACCAAGCTGCGTCGTCTACCCCGCGGGGTGCCGGATGCCGGAGGAGGTGCGCACCCCGGTGAACCCAACGGCCAACGCGCTCTCAATTGACCCCGGGCTGCTGTCCCGGCTCGCGGAGATCGTGGGCGCTCAACACGTGCTGACCGGTCCGAGCGCGCTCACGGTGTATGAGTTCGACGCGTACACCCTGGAGCGCCAGCTGCCCGCGGCGGTGGTGCTGCCGGGCTCGGGCGAGGAGGTCGCCCGCGTGGTGCGGGTGCTGCACGACGCCGGGGTGCCCTTTGTGCCCCGGGGCGCCGGCACTAGCCTCAGCGGCACTACCGTGCCTGCACCTGGTTCGGTGGTCATCTCGCTCGCCCGGATGCGACGGATCCTTGAGGTCGACCTGCGCAACCGGCGCGCCGTGGTGGAACCCGGGGTAGTCAACGCCTGGATCACGCGGGCGGTGGCGTCCGGAGGGTACCTGTTCGCGCCCGACCCTTCCAGCCAAGGCGCTTGCACCATCGGCGGCAACGTGGGCACCAATGCGGGCGGTCCGCACACCCTCAAGTACGGGGTGACGGTCAACCACATTCTCGGACTGGAGCTGGTGCTGCCCGACGGGCAAGTGGTGGAGCTGGGCGGCGCCGTGGAGGATCTGCCGGGGTACGACCTGGTGGGCCTGGTGACGGGGCACGAGGGCACCCTGGGGATCGTCACCAAGGTCATCGTCCGCCTCGTGCGGGAACCGGAAAGCTGCCGGACGCTCTTGGCAGTGTTCGACAGCGTGGACGCCGCCACCCGCACGGTGTCCCAGATCATCGAGCGCGGCATCATCCCGGCGGCGCTGGAGATGATGGACAATTTGGTGATCCGGGCCGTGGAGGACGCGTTCCGCTTCGGGTTTCCCACCGACGCCGCCGCGGTGCTCATCATCGAAGTGGACGGCGTGAACGCAGGGCTCGGCCAGCAGGCGGAGGCGGCCGCGGCCATCTGCCGCGCCAACGGGGCCCGGGAAATCCGGGCTGCCAAAAGCGAGAACGAGCGCCTGCGCCTGTGGGCGGCCCGCAAGAAAGCCTTTGCCGCGCTGGGGCGGATCACGTCCAGCTACGTCACCCAGGACGGCGTCGTGCCCCGCACCCGGCTACCCGAGATCCTGGCCTTCGTGGCCCAGGTCGGCCGGAAGTACGGCCTGCGGATCGCCAACGTCTTTCACGCCGGCGACGGAAACATTCACCCGATTCTGCTCTACGACGAACGCAACCCCGACGAGGTGCGGCGGGTCGTCCAGGCGTCGGATGAGATCCTCAACGCCTGCATAGACATGGGCGGCTCGGTCACTGGCGAGCACGGGGTCGGCGTGGAGAAGGTGAAGCACCTGTCGCGCATGTTCTCGCCGGCCGACTTAGAGGCCATGCTGGACGTCCGGGCGGTGTTCAACCCGCGGGGCTTGTGCAATCCCGGCAAGATTTTCCCGAGTCCAGGCGGTTGCGCGGAGTTGCAGCGCCCCCGCCGGGCGGCGCCCGCGTAAGGTCCCGAGGCCCGTTTTGCGCATCTCCGCCCCGGCGCGCCTGGTGCGGGCTCTCGGCAAGGCGTGCTAAGGAGGCAAACATTTGTCGGAAACGCCTGGTTCCGTCGCATCCATCCTGCAGCCGTTGATAGACGCGGCGGGCGCCGACCGGGTGCGGCCGGCCGACCCGGCGGCCGACGCGGTGGAGGGGGTCGTACCGCGCCTGGTCGCGGCGCCCGCGGATGAGGAAGCGCTGGCGCGGGTGTTGGCCTTTTGCCACCGGCACCGGCTCGCCGTGGCGCCGCGGGGCGGCGGCACGCAGCTGGAACTGGGCGGCATCCCGGAGCGGCTGGACGTGCTGGTAGACGTGACGCCCCTGGCGCGGATCGTCCAGTACGAGCCGGCGGACTTGACGGTGACGGTGCAGGCGGGCATGCGCCTCGGGGAGCTCCAGGCGGAGTTGGGCCGCCGGGGGCAATTCCTCCCCGTCGACCCGCCCACCGGCGGCGAGGCCACCATCGGGGGGCTGTTGGCCACCGCGGCCAGCGGCCCGCTGCGGACGGGGTACAGCCATTTGCGAGACCGCCTATTGGGAATGCGGGTGGTGCGAGCCGACGGGACCATCGTCCGCTCCGGCGGGCGAGTGGTCAAGAACGTGGCCGGCTACGATATGGGCCGTCTCCACACCGGCGCCTTGGGCACGCTGGGCGTCATCGTCGAAGCCACCTTTAAGGTCCAGCCC
>DATCKT010000343.1:0-5176 GCA_036562195.1 Limnochordales bacterium | reverse complement strand
GGGGGTCGTCCGCCCCGCGGTAACATTATAGGGGAGGAATTTGTTTCCGCATGACCATCGAGGTTGGCAGCATTTTGGAGGGGAGGGTCACCGGCATCACCAACTTCGGCGCGTTCGTCGAGTTGGAGGATGGAAAGACGGGTCTGGTGCACATCTCGGAGGTCGCTGACGCGTACGTCCACGACATCAAGGACTACCTCAAGGAGAACGACATCGTCAAGGTCAAGGTCATCAACGTGCGCGACGGCAAGATCGGCCTGTCTATCCGCCAGGTGAACAATCCGTCCGGAGCTGCCCGCAAGCCGGCCCGGGGCCGGGGCCGCGCTCCCAAGTCGTTTGAGGATAAGCTGTCCCGCTTCATGCGCGAGAGCGAAGAGCGCCTGGCGCACCTGCGCAAGAGCGTGGACGCGAAGCGAGGGGGCCGGGGAACCCGCAGAGCGTTCTAAGCGCCGGTTTGCTGCGATGACTGATCGCTGTTGACCAAAAGCATCCCCTTGCGGGATGCTTTTTTTATGGCAGGCTGCCCACTGGGCGCCTGCCTGCGGGAAGCGGCGCCGCGCCGGGTTATCCGCGCCGGCGCCGGCTGCCCGGTTGCCTGCCACTCCGTTGCTGCAAAGAAGGTGGCCGCGATCCTCGCTCCCTGGGATGAACGCGTCATCGCCCGGCAGCTGGGCCGCCGTCCCCGGCCGGGCACCGAAGTCTGCCGGCGCTGCCGCTACAACTACCCGCAGGTGACGGCCACGCCGCCCGTCAGCCGCCGCGACGGGGGCTGGGACATGTTCCCGACCGTTTATTGGCTGACGTGCCCGCTGCTGGTGCGCGCCATCGGCCGCCTGGAAGCCGCGGGCTGGATCGCGCGCTACGAACAGCGGCTGGCCGAGGATCCGGCCTTCGCGGCCGCCCTGATGAGGGCGCATGCGGCTGCGGCCCGGGATCGCATCGACCGGGTGCCGCCGGCCTGGCGCGAGGAGCTGGCCCGGGACTATCCCCGCCAGTGGCAAGTTTTGGCGGAATCGGGCGTGGGGGGAACAAGGTTCTTCATGGGGGTCAAGTGCTTGCACGCGCATTACGCGGACTTCATTGGGCGCGGCGACAACCCCATCGGACAGGCCGTGCACGAGCAGCTGCTGGCGGCCGGCGTCCCCGCCGACGGCACCGACACGTGCTGGCAATGGTGCGCCGTGGACGAGGCGGGCGGGCAGCGGGACAAGCCGCGGGCTCATGAGCAGGAAGCGGCGGACAAGCAGGCGGAGGCGGTTGGGCAGGCCGAGGTCCCCCGAGAGAATCCGGGCGGGCCGAGAGTCCATAAGGGGGACTGAACCGTTGGCGCCGGAAACCGTGAGAGGGCACGCTCCGGAGCGGCGCGAGCTGGAACGGCATGCGCCGGACCGTCAACCGCCGGCCGGGGCACAGGGTGAGCGCTGGGCGGCCATCGACATCGGCACCAATTCCGTGCGCCTGCTCGTGGCCGAGTGGGCGGGTGACCGCGTAGTGCCCCTCGTCCGGGATTTGCGCCTTACGCGGCTGGGGCGAGGGGTCGACCGCCGCCGGCGGCTGGACCCGGCGGCAGTGGAGCGCACTCTGGCCGTGGTGGGGGAGTTCGCGGCACGGGCGCGGGCGGCGGGAGCCCGGGACGTGGTGGTGGCCGGCACCAGCGCCCTGAGGGATGCCCAGGACCGCGACGAGTTCTGTCGCCGGGTGCTCGCGGCCCACGGGCTGCCCGTGGCTGTGTTGAGCGGCGCGGGGGAGGCGGCCTTGTCCTTCATGGGCGCGGTGCGGGGGCTGGCCGGTGGGCCCGCGGGCGGCGCTGCCGGTCCCAGCGAGCTGGCCGGCCCCGCGGCTGCGGGCGGCGAGGCCGACGAGAGCGGCCGCGTATGGGTCGTCGACGTGGGCGGCGGCAGCACGGAGGTGGTGCGGGGAACAGCGGCCGGACAGGTCACCGTCCGGGCCAGCGCCGACGCGGGCGCGGTGCGCATGACGGAGTTGTGCGTGCAGTCGGACCCCATCGCGCCCGGAGACTGGGAGCGGCTGGCTGACGCCGTCCGGCAAGCGCTGGCGCCCTTATGGGCGCGCGTGGCCGGCCGGGGGCCAGGCCATAAGCCGGGGGAAGCCTCGCCGGCAAAGACGGGCTTTGACCCGGCCGCCGGCCACATGCTCATCGGGGTCGGCGGCACCGTCACCACCTTAGCGGCCCTGGACCAGCACCTTGATCCCTATGATCCCGACAAGGTGCACGGCTACCGCCTCAGGCGCGCCGCAGTGGCCGAGTGGCTCGGGCGGATGCGGGCCAGCACCGTGGCCGAACGGCGCACCTGGCCGGGACTGCAACCCCAGCGGGCCGACATCATCCTGGCCGGCACGGCCATCGTGGACGCGGTCATGGCGCACTTGGGCGCCGAGGAGTTGACCGTCAGCGAGGCGGACCTCTTGGACGGGCTTATCGTCTGGGCCGCCCGCCACGGGCGTGACCCGGCCTACCTCGTTGACCCCGCGCGCGAGCGGGGGATATAATGAGGCTGCACATGCATGGGCGGCAAGCCGGAGTGGCGGAACGGCAGACGCGGGCGACTTAAAATCGCTTGGGCAATCCCCGTGCGGGTTCGAATCCCGCCTCCGGCACCATTCTTTTGTCACCGGCGGGGGCTTGGGCGGCGGCCGCGATGAAACCCAAATCTTGGCGCGAATCCTACACGGAACACAAGGAGATCGTCGTTCCGCCCCACTGCAACCACCACGGCACCGTCTTCGGCGGCCATATCCTGTCCCTCATCGACCAGGTGGCCGGCGTCACGGCCATGGAGCACTGCGGTTCCCCGTCGGTCGTCACGTTGCTCATGGACCGGGTCCACTTCTTCCGGCCGGTCAAGGAGGGGCAACTGCTGCACCTGCAGAGCCGGGTCGTCTACACCGGGCAGAGCTCCCTTGAGGTGTACGTGAAGGTGTACGGTAAGGACTTGTCGACGCCCGAGCAGCCCTCGTGGCTCACGTGCGAAGCGTACACCGTCTTTGTCCTGGTGGATGCCGACGGGCGCCCCGTCAAAGCGGTGCCGCCGTTGCTTTTGGAAACGCCGGAAGACCGGGCCTTGTACGAAGCGGCGCTGGCCCGCCGCGCCGCGCGCTTGGCCGAGGCGCGCCGCGCGGCACCGGGCACAGGGACGTAGGCCCCGGCGAAATCGCCGAGGAGGATCAGAAAGGAGCTGGTGTTGGTGCTGGGCCGCATGCGGGCCGCTGCGTGCTTTGCGCTGCTTGTGGTGCTGTTGGGCGCGGTGAGCGCCTTGGCGCAGTACCAAGGGGAATTCTACATTCATACCGATCAGCGTTTCTGGTGGTATCAGGGCGACAACCGCCTGTATGAGCTGTTGGTGCCCTCCCAGGGCGAGCAGTACATCGAGCGGGACATCTTTGGCGAAAAGATGCTGGAGATCACCGTGCGGACGGGCGGGCCCATCATCCGCATCGCCAGCTTCGGCGGCGGCAGCGCGGCCCTGGACCGGGCGCGGCAGGCGTTGACGAGCCAGTGGCAGCACGTGCTGAGCAACGTCCAGACCACCGAGAACCGCACCATCACCACCGGCAACGGCCTGCAGGCGCGCTTCGTGGTGATCCAGGGCCGCACGCCCGGGGGGCAGCAGGCGATGATGCGGGCCGTCTTCTTCAACAAGGGCGATCACAACGTCTACCTGCAGTGGCTGGGGCTGACGTCCCAGTACAGCGGCAACAACCAGGAGTTCTGGCTGCAGGCGGTCAACACGTTCGCCTGGCTGCGCTGAGAGGCCCGGTGGAACATGGCCGTGATCTCCGTGGCGCCGCTGGCGGCGGAGAAGATGCGGGAATACATGCGCGCCCGGGGCAAGCAGGACAAAGCCCTGCGCATCTGGCTGAAAAGCCTCAGCCGCATGACCTACGGGATGGCCTTTGACGATTGCCGGCCCGGCGACGTGCGGGTCGAATGCGACGGGTTCACGGTCGTCCTGGATCCCGTGAGCGCCACGTGTTTCCAGGGCGCGCGGCTGGTGTGGGTGGAGACCGCGGCGGGCGGCCGCGGTTTCGCCTTGGAGCTGCCGGCGGTACCGGCGGCGAGGGGGGCGCGAGCGGAGGCTCAGGCGCCCGCGCAGGCCGGTGCGCCGGGAACGTCCGCCCCAGACCGGGGCGGCGCAGCGTGAGGTCGGCGCCGCGTCGTTCGTCTAGCGAATCTTGACAGCCAGCACCCGCACCAAGTCCGCAGAGTCCTCGGCCCGGTCGGCGGTGTTCTCCATGGCTTCGATCAGGTCGTGGAGGAGCAGCATCTGGCCCGCCGGCAGGTCGAGGGCCAGGAGGCGCCGGTACAGGCTGGCCTTGAGGGCGTCGCCCTCTTCTTCGCACCGTTCCACGGCGGTGCAAAGGTGCAGCGTCTCCCGCCGCTGGCCCGCCAGCAGCTTTTCCAGGGCCATGGACAACTGTTCCACCGCCCGCACCAGGATGTCGGCGAAGCGCAAGAGGTCGCTCCGCATCTCCTCCGGGGGCGGCGTCTGGAACAGCACCAAGAGGCGGGACGCGGCGTTGGCGTAGTCCGCCACGTCGTCGGTGTGCTCCACCATATGGACCAGGTCCTCCCGGTCCGCGGGGAGGAACATACCCTCCGACATCTGGTCCAAGAGGTCCCGGCGCAGCTCGTCGGCCTGGCGCTCGGCCGCGGTCACCCGCTCATGGATCTCCTGGACCCGCTCCAGGTTGCCGCCGACAAACTGCTCGAGGGCCTCCTTCAGCAAGTGCACCACCTCGCGCACCTGTTCCATGTGCTGCTGGGAGGCCTCGAGCGCCTTCTGCTGCTCCCGCATGCCCATCCAGCCGAAGATGTTGCGCATCGCCCATCCCCCTCCCGCCTTGGTGTCTTGCAATGAGCGTATCTTGCCACGAGTCTGTTGGCAACGGGCCCCCGGAGGGAAGCCCGTGCAAAAGCTTGTCCTACACGATCCGCGCCAGCAGCCAGAACAGCACCGCCGACACCACACCGGAGGCTACCGGCGTCGCCGCCCACGCCAGGACGATGTCCCGGGCGGTGCGGGGATCGATGGCCCTGCGGCCGAACACCAGGCCGACGCCGAACACGGCGCCGACGATGGAGTGGGTGGTGGACACCGGCAGCCCAAACAGCGTGTAAAGGTGCACATTGAGGGCCGCGGCCAGTTCAGCGATG
>DATCKT010000342.1:0-21228 GCA_036562195.1 Limnochordales bacterium | reverse complement strand
ACCCCTGGGAGAACACCCACCTCTCCAGGGCGTCGGCCACCGTTTCGCCCTCGTCCAGCACCACGTCGGCCACCAGGCGCAGCAGCGGATCGCTGTGGCCCATGGCCACGCCCGTGCCGGCAAAGCTCAGCAGGCTGAAGTCGTTGCGGGAGTCGCCCATGGCCAGCACCTGGCTGCGATCGATCCCGCGCGCGCTGCAGTACTCGGCCAGGGCCTGCCCTTTGGTGGCGTGGGGATGCAGGATGTGCACCACCCGCGGCCGGTCGACGCTGGGCAACACCAGCAGCTGCACCAAACCCTCCAGGTAGCTGAAGTGCCGGATCACCCACCGGCACGCGTCCTCGCCCCAAACGATCATTTGGTCGGGCGGATCCGGCAGGTGATCGGCCAGATCCGGCAGCACCGCGCCCGGCGGCGCCCAGCGGGGATCTTCCGGCGGATCCGTGTAGTAGATGACGTCGGCCGCATCGGCCCGCACCTTGATCCCCGCGGCGCGTAGGTCATCCAGCATCGCCCTGGCCAGATCCAAGGGCAACGTCTTGCGCCGCAGCACCCGCCCCGCGCCGTCGTAGGTGACGCTGCCGGTGGTGCAGATCATGGGCAGATCGTCGGCGATCTGCCGGGCCACGGGGATGGTCGTCACCCGCGTCCGGCCGGTCGCCAGGATCACTTCGATGCCTTCCTCCCGGCAGCGGCGGACCGCCGCCACGTCCCGGGGAGACAAACGGCTGTCCAGCCCCAGCAGCGTATCGTCGATGTCCAATGCCACCAGCCGAAACCGGTGCGGCGCCGCACCGGGCGCCTGCGGGGTCTTGTCCACCAAATCGCTTCCCTTCCTCACGCCCGCTGGGGGGCGGCGCGCCGCTTATTTGCAGCGCGGCAGCCGGTCGATGGCCGCGAGCACCGCCGCCGCGTCCGACAGATCCGCCAACACCGCGTCAGCCTCGCACTGCTTGAGGCTGGCCGCGTCAAACGGACCCGTGGCCACCAGCAAACAGGCGTAGCCGTTCGCGCGGGCGCACGCCGCGTCCCGCGGCGTGTCGCCGATGACCACGATGCGATCGAAGTCGACACCGTAATGCCGCCGCGCCCGCTCAGCCCCTATCCGGACCAGTTCGGCCCGGTGCACCGTGTCGCTGCCGAACCCGCCCACGGGCAGCGGATCGTTGATGCCGTGGGGACCTAGTTTGATGCGGGCGCCCCGTTCCAGGTTGCCGGTGCCCAGGGCCGGGTAGAGGCCGGCCTCCGGCCGGCAGTGCGCGAGCAGCTCCCGCACGCCCGGCGCCAGGCGCCCCGGCCGTTTCTGCACTTCTTCCACGAGACAGTCAAAGTAAGTATTCCACAGGGTGGGACTCCAGGCGTCCGCCGGGTCGCGGCCCAGGCGCTGCAGCATGTCCTGGAAGATGGCGGTATCGGTCCGGCCGGCGGTATCCAGCGTCGTCCAGTCCTCACCGGTGCCGTACAGGGCCGCGAAGGCCCGCACGATGGCCCGGCGGCCCGCTCCCTCGCCCAGCACCAGCGTTCCGTCCAGATCGAAAAGCAGCAAGGTGTTCATGTCGATGCCGGCATCGCCCCCGGAGTGGTGCATTCGCTCCCGGGCAGTCCGATTCCTTGCCCGGTCCCCGGCGAGTCCCCGGGGCCGCGCCGCCCGTCCGGAAAGCCCGACGACGGGGGCGCCGCTGCTTCCGCTCACCCGAAGCCGGCCAGAAACCGGGCGTAATCCATGGGCAGCCCGTAGACGGCCGGGCGGGTCGGCTTGCCCGAGCGGCCCGGTTTCGTATTGATCTCGATGATCCAGAGGCGTCCTGCCCGGTCCACGCCGATGTCTATGCCCACGTCGCCCGCCAACGGGGCCGCGGCGTCCACGGCCGCCAGCAGCCGGCCCACCAGGCGGTGAATCGCCGCCTTGAGGGGCAACGCGCCGGGCGGACGAGGCACCCGCCGGGCCAGGGCCCGGAAGGGCACGGGGTGCCCGCCCTGGTGCAGGTTGGACGCGATCATCCCGGGCCGCCCCCGCCGCACCGTCGTGCCAACCACGCGCCAGCGGCCGCGCCCATCTTTGAGGACCAGCACCCGCACGTCGCAAACGGCCCCGCCGATCCGCACCAAGTCCACCCCTTGCTGGACGATGCAAGCCCCGCCCGCGATCCACGGGGCGAGGACCGCCCCCAGGGCGGCCTCCGGTACGACGCGCGGGGCCCGCCGCCCGGCAAACGTGAGGCGGCACCAGCCTCGACGGAAGCGCGCCACCTGCACGATGCCGCGACCCATGTACCCTCCGGCCGGTTTCACGTACACAATGCCCCAGCGCTCCAGCATGGCCCGCAGCGTCTCTTCCGAATCCAATCGACGCGTCTCGGGCAAATGGGGCCGCAGTTCCGGATATGTCGACAGGTGGGTGTGCATGCGCCATTTGTCGCCCAGCTCGCCGTTGAACACCGCGGTGCCGCGCGCCGTGAGCGCGCGCCAAAACCCCTCCAGGCCATCCGCCTGCGGCAGGCCGATGGCGCGGTCAAACACCACGTGGGGCCACGGGAGCGGCCGCCGCACCCACAGTGCGCCGGCCGGCCAACGGCCCCACACCATCTCCGCCTCCCACACCACATCCTGGGGGGTGAACAGATACGCGAGCACGCCCCGGGCCCTGGCCGCCCTGAGGAACAGGCGGTTGGTGCTGTGTCGCTGCACGGCCAAGACGCCCACGACGGGTCCCAAGTCCACCACGGCGGCTGGCGGCTCGCCCGCCGGCGCCTCCCTCCCGGGCTCGGCGGCGCTGCCGTGGGTGGCCGGGGTCGCGGGCTCCTCGGCGGTGCCCGTCCCGGCGGCAGCGGACTGTCCGGGAGGCTCCCCGGAGGCGGCCGGCTCGCTCGCGACTCGGCGCGCCCACAGGCGAACCGGTGCCGGCAAGCCCAGAGCGCCGGCGGCCGCGGGCGGCAGCCACAGGCGTGATCCGGGGCTGCGGACCGCATGCAGCACGACCGGCCACTGGCGCTTGCCCAGGCGCACGACGGCGGGACTGCCGGTGCCCAGGCCGAGCCAACGCGCGAGGGTCACGGAGAGGACGGCGTGCTGGGGAGGAAGCCGCGGCGCGATGCCGACCTGGACGGGCACGGCGGGCATGGGTCAGCCTCCGCCCGGGCGCGGCGCGGGCGCAGCCGGCACGCCCGCGACGACCTCTTGGTATAGCGCCGCCGTGCGGCGCGCGACATCCTGCAGGTCAAACCGCTCCTCCACGAAGCGCCGCCCCCAGCGCGCGAGGGCCCGCCGCAGGGCCGGGTTGGCGGCCAGCTCCGCCAGGGCCGCCCGGATGGCCGCCGCGGTCGGGCGCTGCCCGGTGGCCCGGCCGATGAAGTTGTCGCGGGCCAGCCGCTCGGCGTTGTCCGGCGCCAGCAGGCCATCCCATCCCTCGCCCAGCACGAGGGCCGCACAGCCGGTGGCCAGGCCCTCGAGGACGGCCCGCCCCGTGCCGACCACCACGTCGCTTTCGGAAAGCCAGGGCGCGGGATCGGCCACCCAGCCGATGTAGCGCACCCACGGCGCCATCCGGCGATCGGAGGCCATCACCAGCTCCACCCCGTCCCAGCCGCGCACCGCCTCGCACAGCGCCTCCACGCCCGGCCAGCGCAGCGGATCGATCCGTCCCAGGTACAACACCCGCAGCGTTTCCCGGGGCGGCCGCTCGCGGTAAGGGAATTGGTTGAGGTCGATCCCGTTGGGAATGACGCGGGTCCGCCCGCCGCGCGGTCCCATCTCCGCGGCCAGATCCTCCCACGGGCAGATGATCCGCTGGGCTTGCGCGAAGGCCTTTTCGTAGAGCGGCCGGATGAGGGTGCGCGCGTGGCAGGTGATGACCAGGGGCACCCCCGTGCGGCGGGCCAGCCGCGCGCCGGCCTCGAAGGTACGCTTGGAATGGGCGTGAATCACGTGGGGGCGCAGCCGGCGCACCAAGGCCGCCAGGGCGGCCGCCTGCAGCCGGATGGAACACGGCACGCCGCCGGCCAGCCGGCGGGTGTAGAACCACTGCCGCCGGGTCTGCACCCGGCCGTTGACCACATGCACCTTATGCCCTTGGCGCTGGAGTTCCCGGGCCAGCGCGAACACGTGGGTCATCTGGCCGCTGGGGAAGTAGTGGGAGAGCATCAAAATCCGCACAGGGGCTCCCACCCTTGCGCCGGGCCCAGCTCCGGCCAGCAGGCGATGAAGCGCGTTGCGGCCTGCCCCGCGGCATGCACCCAGGGCACCTCCACGAACCGCTCGGCGAAATGCACGCTCCCGACCTCCCCCAGGGTCCAGCGGCCTAGCGGCCGGTCACCAGTTCCGGGGCCGAGCCGTCCGACCCCGAGAAGCCCGCCAAAAAACGCGCGTACTGGAAGGGCAATCCGAAGACCCGCCGCCGCACCGCGCCGTCCTCCCGGGCGAAGGATTTGCGCCCCGGTTTCGGATTGACTTCGATCAGCCAAGGATGGCCGTGGCGATCCACGCCCACGTCTACGCCCAGCTCGCCCACCGCGGGCAGCGCCTCGCCCACGGCGGTGGCCGCGGCCAGCGCGACGCGCTCGACCGCGGCCAAACAGCCCTCCACCGCGGCCGGCCCGGCGTCTATGGCTTCGGCCAGCACGCGCAAGGGGTTGTAGGCCCGGCCGCCCCGGCGCAGGTTGGAGACGATGCTGCCCGCCGCACCGACGCGGACCGCGGTGCCCGCCACCTGCCAGCGGCCTTGGTCATCCCGCAACACCAGAACCCGCACGTCGAACCTGCGCCCGCGCCAGCGGGCCAGATCCAGCTCTTGCTGCACCAGGTACGGACGCCCGCGGGCGAGCCGGCTCAGCCGGCGGAGGAGGCCCCACGCGTCCGTCCAACGCCCACCGGGCCGGGTCACCGTGGCCATGCGGAAGCGGCCGTTGCCGGCGGCCTGCACCCGCACGATGCCGTCGCCGCCGAAACCATGCTCCGGTTTCAGAAACACGCCGTCGAAGCGGCCGAGAAGCTTCTGCACGTCGGACGCCGCGCGCAGCCGGCGGGTGACGGGCAGATGGGCCTGCAGCGGTTCGTGGGCCGCCAGCAGCCGGTGGATGTGCCATTTGTACCCGACGGGGCCGTTGAACACCGCGGCGCCCAGCCGGCTCAGCCGGGCCAACAGCGCCCCGCGCCGCTCCTCGCGCCAGCGGCCGATGGTGCGGTCGTATACCACATCCGGAAGGGGGCAGCGAACCCGGCGCCAGCGGCCCGCCGCGGGCACCCAGCCGAGCACGACCCCGTCCCGCCAGCGCACGTCGGCGGCGCGGAACACAAAGGCCGGGATCCCCTGCTCCGCCGCCGCGGCCATGTACGGGCGCAGCAGCGGCCCCGGAACGCGGGCCAGAATGCCCACGAACGGGCCGAGGGCAAGGCCAATCGTCTCTCGATCGGGCAGGGGCTCCCGCCGGACGGACAATCGCATGCCGTCCCGCAGGCATAACGCCCGCATGACGTCCACCGAAAGGGCCAGGACGCCTTCGGACCCATAGGCGTCCATGGGGGAAAGGCGCACCCAAGCGATGCGCCCGCCGGCCCGCAACCGCAGCCCGCTTGCGGGGGGCAGCGCCAAGGCGGACCACAGGGACGGGCTGAGGGCGGCCACGCCGCGGCCGGCGTAGGGCCAACGCCGTACCGTGGCCGCGGGCAACGCTGCCGCGGTCGAGGGCGCCGCAGCCCCAGGGCTCGGCACCGGCAGCCGGGCCGGCAGAGGGAACGGTCTTGCCGAGGAGCGTGGTGCGAGCACGGCGGGCCGGTTCGCCGGGGGGTGATGGGCACCGCCTTCTGGTACACGAGCCAGCATCGGGCGCAGCCTCCCTTTGCTGGCCATTTCTATGAAACCCGGGACGTCGCGGGCGCGGGAATCGGCTCCTGTTTGCGCCCGGCGGCCCTGCGCAAGGGAGAGCCGGGCTCATACGATGAACGAACCGCGGGCCGCCGGCGCGCCACGGCCCGCGACCTTAACCAGGAGGGACGCCCTATGCCGGGAGCCGTCCTTACCCGCCGCGGCGCCCGTCCCCGGCGCACGACCGTGCCGCCGCCGGACCGCACCCTGTGGGACGTCGGTCTCCAGGCCCGCTGGAGCCACACCATGGCCCAGCGGCCGGGCATGCCGGCGCGCTCGCCCTACGTCCTGTACCGGGGCCCGTTCTACACCCCCAGCGGCTACACGTACGAGGCCCGCACGCTCCTCCATCACCTGTTGGCCGCCGGGTTCACCGTGCGCACCGTCCCCCATTCGCCGCGCCTTGAGCGCCGCCCGGCGCTCCTGCGACGGCTGGCGCCGGAGCTGTACGATTTGCACGCGCCCGCCGGGCGCCGTGCGGCCGTGGAACTCACGCACCTGCCCGCCTGCTACTTCAAACCCCTGTCCCCCGGCGCGGTCCGCATCGGGCGCACCATGTTTGAAACCGACCGGCTGCCGCCCGACTGGGTGCGCGCCTGCCGCCGCATGGACGAGATCTGGGTGCCCTCCCGCTTCAACGCCGAGACGTTCGCCGAAAGCGGCGTGCCGCAGGACAAGCTGCGCGTCCTGCCCCTGGGCGTCGACACGGAGCGGTTTCATCCCGACGTGCCGCCGCTGGCCATCCCGGGAGCCCGCGGGTTTGTGTTTCTGTCCAACTTCGCCTGGCAGCAGCGCAAGGGCTGGCCTATCTTGGTGGAAGCGTTCCTGCGCGAGTTCCGGCCGTGGGAGGACGTTTCGCTGGTGCTGAAGACACTGCCCGTGTTTCACAACCGCGAGGCGGTCCGCGCGCAGCTGAACCGTTTCATCCGCCGCCTGGGTTTTACCCCCGGAGAAACCGCCCCCATCATCCTGGACCAGCGGGTGCTGCCCCGCGATGCCTTGCCCCGCCTGTATGCGGCGTGCGACGCGTTCGTGCTGCCGACCCGGGGCGAAGGCTGGGGCTTTCCGTTCCTGGAGGCCATGGCGTGCGGAAAGCCCGTCATCGGCACCGCGTGGAGCAGCCTGCTGGACTTCCTGCACCCGGGCAACGCCTACCTGATCGAGATCGAGGGCCTCGAACCCGTACGGGGGCCCGTGGAGCTGCACCGGTTCTACCGCGGTCACCGCTGGGCGAAACCCAGCATCGAGCACCTGCGCGCCCTCATGCGCCACGTGTTTGAGCATCCCGAGGAGGCCCGCGCCCTGGGCCGGCAAGCGCGCCGGGAAGTGGAGCAGCGCTGGGATGCGGCGCCCACGGCGGCCCGCCTGGTGGATGCCCTGGCCGACTGGGTGCGGGTCGCACCCTTGCGGGCCTCCCTCTGACGAAATCGTTCAGGAATTCGCGCCGCACGGCCAGGCCGCGCCCTTGCGGCCTGGCCGTGCGCGCGATCAGACACGGCCGCGCCGGGCGCGCGGCCGCAGCCGGCGGAGGCGGCGGGCCGGCAGGCGACCGGGCCGCCGCCGGCCCAGGAGGCGCCTGCGCCCGCCCCACCGCCGTCGCACGCGCCCGGCAAGCCGCCGCCGGACGCGCCAAGACCGCCGCCGGCGCCCCCACGGCGCGCGGAGCCGGCGCCCGCGGCGCCCGTACCAGCTCCGCCCCACCCGCACGCCCGGGTGGGGACGGCTGAGCAGCGCGGCCCACTGCGCCATGATCGCGGCTTTGCCGAACAGCTCGATGGCCCGCAGGCGGCCCTGCCGGCCGATGCGGGCGGCCAGCTCCGGATCGTCCAGGAGCCGCTGGATGGCCTGTTTGAGGTAGGCCAAGTCGTCGCTGACGAAGCCGTCCACGCCGTCGCGAATGATCTCGTGGACCTCGTAGGTGCCCCACCCCGGGTCGCCCCAGCACGGTCCCAGGGCCACCACGGGGATGCCGGTCATCATGGCCTCCATCAGCCCCAGCGTGTAGCAGGCCGGTTTCGTGCCCGCATGGATGTACACCCGCGCCTCCCGCAGCTTCTGCTTCAACTGGTCGTAGCTCAACGGCCCGCCGTTATACACGCCGGCGCCTTCGTTGCCGCGCCCGTACACGTGCGCGCGGAAGCCGTGGGCCAGCGTGACGAAGGCGGCGAAGTTGCACGCGGCGGCCCGGATGGGCATGCTCTGGTTGACGCACATCACCTCGTCGGTGTGGCCGGTCCAGCCGGTGAACTCTTCGGGGTCCTTATAGAAGCGGATCACCGCATCGGCGCCGATGTTGCGGGGGATGAACAGCTCCCGGGGGGAGTGGCGCACCACCTCCAGCCCCAAGCGCCGGTACGGCTGCAGCGCAGCCTCCACCGCCGGCGTCGATTGGCCGATGCTGCGCCACACGACCCGTTTGCCGCGGAACAGGTGCCAGTTGTTGGTGACCCACTGGGGGATGTGCATAACCAGCACCAGGTCGGCCCATGCCACCAGGCGCCGGTCCACCCGGGCCTGGGAACAGCCCCGCGCGATGGCCTCCAGCACCGGATAGCGGGGCAGCGGCAGCGGCGGGCGCACGTCGTCCGTGGGCGCGTGGGGATTCAAGTACGTGCCCAGGGCAAACACCTGGTGCCCCATTTCCGCGAACAGCCGCAGCTCGTCGTATTCCAAGGCGGTATGGCAGGACAGATATAGAATCCGCACCGATCGTCAACCCCTCCACCGGCCCGGCGCCCAGGGGCCCGCGCCGGCGCGGTGCGCACCGCGCCGGCGGAGCCTCCCCGGGCTCCGGCCCCAACGGCGAATACGTTGCCATCCCCGCAGCCGCCGCCCGCTCACGCGCCCCCAGCCCCGGCCGCGGCGGAGGCCGCGGGCACCGCCGCGCCCGCGGCCCAGGCGGCGCACCGCGGCGGGCGGATCGGCCAGCACCAGCACCCCGGACCGGTGCGGCACGCCTCGCTGGGGCTCTCTCCAGCCGGGGCCGTAGCGGGCGGCCAGCCAGCGTTCGCGCTCGCCCGGCGCGGCCAGCTCCAGATCCCCTAGGCGCACCTTGGACATGGGCAGCAACCATGCCCGGGGCATGCGTCCCTTGAAGGGATGGACCAGTTCGTCCCCTTCCTCCGCCCAAGGGTACAGGTCCACACCCATGTCATTGACCGGGCTGTACGCCACCCGCAGCAGGGCGCCGCCGCAGTGGGAGCGGAGCACGAAGCCGTGGGCTTGCAGCGCTTCGGCCAGCGCCAGGATCCGGGGCACGTCGGCCGCCAGGACACCCAAGTCCGCGTCGGTGTCCCACGGGATCACCGCCTGCTGCCGGACCGCGCCCAGAAGCGTCCCCCCATCGGCCCAGTACGGGATCCCGTGGGCCTCCAATAGCTGCACCGTCCGCTCCAGCACGGCCCGCAGGTGGTCAAGGCAGCAGGCCGGCGTATCTTGGAACTTGTTCCTTGCCGCTTCACAGCGGGCGGATGCCGCATCGCACGCCACGGGCTTCACCTCCCCCGCCGCGCTGCGAGTGGCCCGCCCGCAAGTCTGGCCAAGCGGCGGCGGCGCAGCGGTACACGGAGGCGCGCCGGGCCCCTGGCCGCCCGCGGCGTCCAGATCCCCCAGGGCCGGCGGCGGATCCGCCCGGCGGCCACCACCAGCCTGCCCGCCGCAAGGCGACCGGCTCGTGCCGCCCGGAGGCGCCGGGGCCGCCGCGGAGGCGGCGCCGGCGGCGGGGCCACGTAAACTTGCGGCGGCGGAGGCGGGCCCACATCGATGCCCCACGGAGGGCCTCCCGTCCGGCGCTCGATGACGCCGATGCCTCCCCAGCCTTGCGCGGGATTCTCGATGAACTCCTGGAAGCGGTAGTGGCGCTTCACTCGCTGCCAGAAGACGTTCACCTCGACCCCCCGCTCGATATGGGGCGGCACCACCACGATGTCGTGGAACGCCACCAGCCCCTGCGGGTGCACCAGCGGGCCGTAGATGGAGAAGTCCGCCTGTACGCCCCGGAACGTATGGTCGCCGTCGATAAAGAGGAAGTCCAGCGGCGTCCCCCGCAGGATGTCCGCCACCTGTTGCCGCGTTTCCGGCTGGTGGGAGTCGGCCCGGATCAAGTGCAACTCCTGTCCGGGCAGGGCGAACGCCCGGTAGAGGTTTTCCCGGGCCAGATCGTACCCGCCCCCGAATGGACCGCCGGGCAGGTCGACGCTGATGATCTGCGCCCGGGGCGGCAGCACCCGGCAAAACAGGAACAGGCTGCCGCCGTTGGCCGTCCCGATCTCCAGCATGGTCCGCGGCTGGCGCTGGGCCAGCATCTCCAGCACCGCCCGGATCTCGCTGCGCACTTGCCAGGGCGCGATCAACCCGTTGCCGAACTGCGAGGCGAAGTCCAGCAGTTCATCCAGGTTGCGGTGGCGAAACGACTGCAATTGTTCCATCAGCCCATCGGACATGGGCGCATCGCTCCTTTCTCAAAAGCAACCCCATTACCCCCTCACCCATCGAGCCAGTTCGTGGGCGAAGGCCGGGCCCGTCAGCCGCAGGTCCCACCGGTGCACCACGTCGTGGCGCGCCCGCATCCCTTTGGCGCGGGCCTCCTCGCGGTGCGTGAAGACGTGGCGCATCAGGGCGCGCAAGTGGTCGACGCTGGGCTTGGCCCACAGATGACCACTGTATAGGTGCGCCTGCTCCACGTGGGGCGACGCGGGTTCCAGGCCCTCCACGTTCACCAGGTAAGCGTTCTCGTCGTTCAGGAAATCGGTCTGGGCGCTCCAGCGGGTGGCGATCACCGGCAAGCCCGCGGCCATGGCCTCCATCAAGGGCAGGCCCCACCCCTCGCCGCGGGTCGGCAGCACAAAGGCGTGGCACGCGGCGTACAACCCCACCATCTGGTGTACGGGCAGCACCCGCTGGTCCACGATGATGGGCGCATGGCCGTCCCACGGCAGCCGCAGCCCGGCGATGAACGACGCCAGGATGGGCGCGACGCCCGGGTTCGTCTTCAAGATGAGGGTCACGTCCTCATCGGGATGGAACTCCCTGACGTACGCCTCGACCAAGAACGGCCAGCCTTTGCGCTGCAGCCAGGTGAAGACCGCGAGAAACCGGAAGCCCCGCGCCTCGGGCACCGGCAAGGGTGGCGTGTCGGGGCGAAAGAGCCCGCTGTCGACCCCGATGGGCAGGACGCGGAGCTTCCGCGGGTCGACGCCGCTGGCCGCGAAGGTGTGGTAATTGAAATGCGACGGCACCCAGATCGCGTGCATGGTCCGGCAGGCGGCCACCCAAGCCGGGGACAGCCGGTCCGTTTCGAACATCGTGCGCCCGATGCGGATGGTGCCGGGCGCCGCGGCGAAGAACACATCCGGGGTAGCGTGGACCAGCGACACCTGGGGCCGGCGGCCCCGCACCGGGCGACGGAGCAGGTGAAACCAATGGCCCAGCTGATCGTCGATCTCCAGCCCCGCCCACCAGCGGCCCGGCGGCGGCGGCGGCAGGACGCGCACGGTGAAACCGGCGTCCAACAGCTGCCTCAGCACGGCCCGCGCTTCGTAGTTGTACCCGCCGGGGCCGTAGAAGGGCCCCACATAGTACACGTAAGGGGAGCGCTTGGGCATGCCGGGGAGCCGCCCGAAACCCGCCGACCAGCGGGCCTGCAGCAGCCGATCTAGACCCGCCCGGGTCGACGGGCCCAGCCAGCGGCTCGCGCGCCTCGCCCAGCCTCGATTCCAGCGGCGCCGGCTCCCTACCCACCGCCGGCGCCGGTACCCGCCCAGGGCGCGCCGGCCCCGGCGGCGCCGCCGCCCGCGGCGCCAGCTCCGCGTTGGTTGCAGCAACGGCAACGCCATCTTCCTCCTTGTCCCTGAAGCTGGCCCTCCTCAGGCCAGCTCTTGTCCATAAGCTCAGGCGGTTCTTGTCCACAAGCTCAGGTGGTTTTTGTCCACGAGCTCAGGCGACCCGACTCCGGGTCGCCCGCCCCGCCACACCGGCAGCCGGGTTTCACGACCCCGGCCCGGTCGCCTCCGTTTCGGCTGCGCGGCCTTAAAGCGGGAGCCGGCAGGACGCGTTTTACGCCGACGCCACGACCCGCCGCCAGTAGTCCAGCGTGTCCTGCAAGGTCTGCTCCAGCGGCACCTCCGGTTTCCAGCCGGTACAGGCCCGGAAGCGGCTCGCGTCGCCCAGCAGGATGGGCACATCGGAGGGGCGCAGCCGGGCGGGGTCCTCCCGCACCTCCACCCGGACGCGGCTCATGGCCACGAGCCGCTCGAGGATGGACGCGATGGTGTGGGTTTCTCCACTCGCGATGTTGTAGACGGCCCCCGGCGCGCCGTGCTCCAGCGCCAACCGGTATGCCCGCACGATGTCCCGCACGTCGGTGAAGTCCCGCTTGGCCTCGAGATTGCCCACATGGAGCACCGGCGGCCGCAGGCCCCGCTCCATCTCGGCGATTTGCTTGGCGAAGTTGCTGATGACGAAGGGCTCGCCCTGGCGCGGCCCGGCGTGGTTGAAGGCCCGCGTCCGCACCACGTCCAGCCCGTAGCTCTGGTGGTATTGGTAGGCGAGGTAGTCCTGGGCGATCTTGCTCACGGCGTACGGGCTCAGCGGGCGCAAAGGCTGCTCTTCCCGGATGGGCACCTCGTCGGGGTGCACGAGCCCGTACTCTTCCGACGAACAGGCCACCTGCACCCGGCACGGCAGGCGGAGCTTGCGGATGGCTTCAAACAGATTCAATTGACCCAGGACGTTGGTGTCGAAGGTTTCGTAGGGCGCCGTCCAGGAGGTGGGCACAAAGCTCTGGGCCGCCAGGTGGAACACCCACTGGGGCCGCACTTCCGCCATCACCCGCTCGACGGACGACGGGTCCCGCAGGTCGCATTCCAGCAAGTGAATCCGGTCCAACAGGTGCCGGATGTTTTGCATCCCGCTGCGGGTGCGATGGATGCCGTACACTTGAAACCGGCCGTCGGCCGCCAAGCACTCCGCCAGGTGGCTGCCGGCAAAACCGGTCACACCGGTAATGAGCACGCGCACGTGGGTCTTCCCCCTTGCCCCATTCGAAGGTTCGCCTGAACTCGAACCCAACGTATGGCGACCGGGAGGTGCCCGTTACCGGCGGCGGGCAAAAGGGGAATCCCGTCATGCGAATCCATTCCCATTGAAAACTCAATTGAGAACCTGCTCCTGCGCGCGCCGCCGCGCCCCCTCATAGGTTAGGGTGCCAGAATGGAATTGGTTCCAAAAGCGGAACGGGAGGATAGGGATTAAAGGAGGTGCCCGCCGTTGCACGTGGCCATCGTCACCCATGACCGGCACGCCCGCGCCTACCGCACCCGGGCGCTGCTGGATCGCCTGCGCCGGCGGGGCGCGGCGTGGACGGTGTTGAGCCCTGACCAAATCGTCATGTACTTGAGCGGGAGCGGCGTGCGGCTTTTCGACCCGGTGGGCAGACCGCTTCACCCCGACGTGGTGCTGAACGCCCTGTACCTCGCCTCGGGGCACGGTCTGGAGATCATCGAAGGATTGGAGGCGCTGGGCATCCCGGTGGTCAACTCGGCCGCCGGCTGGCGCAAGGCGAAGACGAAAGCGCTGGCCAGCGTCGCCTTCCACGTGCACGGGGTCACCCAGCCGGAGACCGTGTGGTCGGCAGGCGCTCCGCCCAGCGTCTACCATGTGGCCCGGGCCGGCGTGGGACCGCCCTTGGTCTACAAGCCCTGGCGGGGAACGCTGGGCGTCGGCGTTACCCTGCTCACCCGCCCGGCGGCCGTTGGCCGGGTGGTGACGCGGCTGGCCCGCCGGGGCGCCCCGGTGTACCTGCAGCGGTTTGTGCCCAACCCCGGGCGGGACATCCGCGTCATGGTGGTGGGCGATCAGGCCATCGGCGCCACCTACCGGTTGGCCCGCCGGGGCCGCTGGAAGACCAACGTGGCCGCGGGGGGCATCCCTGCCCCATGCCCGGTCACCGATGAGCTGGCCGCGGTGGCCATCGCGGCCACCCGCAGCGTGGGGCTGGACATCGCCGGCGTGGACGTGATCGAAGGCCCGCACGGGTACGCGGTCTTGGAGATCAACGCCTGGCCCAACTACCGGCGCTTTGACCAGGTGGCCGGCGTCGACGTGGCCGACTGCGTCGCGGCGCTGCTCATCAGCCGGGGACAGTCGGGAACCCCGTCCGGGCAGGCGGGCACGGACCCGCAGGCCACCGCTGCGGCGAGCTAAGCCCTCCGGACACGCCTGCCGGTCGCGGCAAAAGCAGCGCCACAAGCCGCGGTCAACGGGATGAGCGGCGCCGCAAGCCGCGGTCAACGGAATGAACCGCGCCGGCAGCCGCGGTCGGGACGGCGTCACCGCGGCCGCCGGCGCAGGCGGGCGACGCTTTCGACGTGGGTCGTCATGGGAAACATGTCCACGGGCTGCACCTGCTCGGTGTCGTAGCCCAGGGCGGACAGGCGGGCCAGATCCCGGGCCAGGCTTTCGGGATGGCACGACACGTAGACCAGCCGCGGCACGGCGGCGCGGGCCAAGGCTTCCAGGACGGCCGGCTCACACCCGCGCCGGGGCGGGTCCAGGATCGCCACGTCAAACCGCTGCCCCTGCTGCACGAGGTCCGGCAGCACGTCCTCCACCAGGCCTACGTGGAAACGGGCGTTGGCGATGGCGTTGTGACGAGCGTTGCGTTCCGCGTCAGCGACGGCCTCGGGCACCGATTCGATGCCCACGACTTCCCGGGCGTCGCGGGCCAGATAGAGGGCAATGGTCCCCACGCCGCAGTAGGCGTCCAGCACCCGCTCAGAACCCATGAGGCCGGCGTCGCGGCGCACCTGCTCGTAGAGGACTTCCACCTGGACCCCGTTGACTTGGAAAAACGAGCGCGGCGAGATCAGGAAGCGCACCGGGCCGATGCGGTCCTCCAGGTGGGCCTCCCCCCATAGCACGCGGGTTTCGTCGCCGAAGATGACGTTGGTGCGGCGCGGGTTGATGTTCTGGACGACGGAGGCAACCCGCGGGTGCGCGGCCAGCCCTTGGACGATGGCGTCCCGATGCGGCAACTGGGGCCCGTTGGTCACCAGTACCACCATGGCGGTGCGGTGCCAGCGGCTCGCCCGCACCACCACGTGGCGCACGACACCTTCGCCCGTGGTTTCGTCATAGATGGGCACGCCGTACCGGGCCAGAAGCGAGCGGGCCAAGGCGGCCACTTCCACGTTGAGGGGGTCTTGGATGAGGCAGTCGTCGGCTTCCACGATGGCATGGGTGCCGCGCGCGTAGAAACCCATGGCGATATGCCCGTTCACGGCCGCGAGGGGGTACTGGGCCTTGTTGCGGTAGCGCCACGGCTCCTGCATCCCGCGCACGGGCAACACCGGCACCCCGTCTAGGCCGCCGATGCGGCGCAGGGCCTCCCGCACGCGGCGCTCCTTCCAGCGCAGCTGGGCTGGGTAGGCCAGCGCTTGGAGCTGACAGCCGCCGCAGCGATCGGCCACCGGGCACGGCGGGACGACCCGGTCCGGCGATGGTGCGAGCAAGCGGATCAGGCGGCCACGCGCGTGGCGTTTCTCGACGGCGGTGACCTCGACCAGCGCCTCGTCGCCGGGCACCGTCCCCGGCACGAACACCACCAGTTGGTTCACCCGTCCCACGCCGTCGCCGGCCGTATCCAGGTCCTCGATCCGTACCGGGTGACGCTCCCCCACCTGCACCGGAGGGACGGTTGCCGGGGTCTCCGATCGGGAGTCCGGCCGGCTGGAGGAGGTTGAGCCCGCCGGATGCACCGCACGTTCCAACGCCGGCGTATGAGGTTTCCGGATCACATCGCCGCGCACCGGACGCTCGGGTATCGCCGGGGGCGGCCCGGGACGGGGCCGAACTCGCCGGCTGCCGGGCGCGGCCCGTCGCCAGGCACGGGCCATGTTGCTACGCCTCCCGTCTGTCCTCCCCAGTGTACCGCAATCCGCCTCCGGCGTCATCCGCCGTTGACCGGCCCCGTATACATCTAGAAGGCCGGTTGGCACCAGCTGCCGGCGCCGGCCGTCGGAGGAGGCGTCCTGCGTGACGGAAAGCCGCTGGTTGACCCGCATGCCCGTGTACGACCTGGAAACGGGCCGCGTCGTGGGCCGTATCCGCCGGCTGATCGTCGACCCTGACGAGCGGCGGGTCGTTGGGCTGCTCTTGGCCACCCGCCTGGGCAAGGAAGCTCAGTGCCTGCCCTTCCGGGAGCTGCACGCAGTCGGGGAGCACGCGGTGACGGTGCGGGGCCTGGAGGCCATCACGCCCTTGTCGGAGCAACCGGACATGGTGGAAGTGCTGCGCTCGCGGCGCCGGATTTACCACGCGCCCGTCTTGACCGAGGGCGGCCGGTTTCTCGGGGATGTGGACGAGTTCACCGTCAATCCCCGCACCGGGCGGGTCGAAGCCCTGTTCGTGTCGGGCGGCCTCATCCGGGACCTGTTCCGCGGGCAGGCGGTGCTGCCGGCCCACGTCGTGTTGACCATCGGCGAAGACGCCGTCATCGTGCGGGACCAAGCCGTCGCGTTTCTCAAACCCTCGGCCGCAAGCGACCGCGGCTTGCGGCGGGAGCCGGCCAACGTGGCCATCTCCCCTCCGGATGCCCGCGATGCCGGGGAACCGCCGTCTCTAAGCAAGGGCCACCGGTTCAAGGCCGCCCTGACGTGGTGGCGCAGCCGGCGGGCAGCGGTGGCCCGGAAAGCTGGACGGGAGGAAACCGCCTTTGCCCACAACGCGGCGGGCGACACCCCAGGGGCCTCGGCAGAAGCGCAGGCCGCTCCCCCACCGGACGGGGCGCCACCGCCGCCGGCCCCTCCGGGTAGTTCCACATCCTAGGCTCGCCCCCAAACGGCCGCAACTGCTCCCGACGCCGCCATGGGCGCAGGACCGGGACCGAACCCTTACTCCCGGGGCTCGCTGTCGGCGGCTTCCGCCCTGAGACGCGCTTCCAGGAGGAACGCTTTGACCACTTGCACGAGCTCCGCGCGACCGGCGCCGCTCACCGCGGAAAAGGCGATGGTTGGCAGATCCAGATCCCGGGCGATGGATTCGACGCGCCCGCGCCAGTGCCCCCGGGCCACCTTGTCGGCTTTCGTGGCCACCACCACCGCCGGCAGGCCCCGCTGGCGCAGCCACGCGGCCATGGAGCGGTCGTCGTCGGTGGGCGGGTGGCGCATGTCCACGATCTGGAGAATTCCGGTGAGGTTCTCCCGCTGATGGAGGTAGCCCTCGATCATGGGCGCCCACTGGCGCTTCACGCGCTCGGGCACCTTGGCGTAGCCGTAGCCCGGCAGGTCGACCAGGCACAGCCGATCGTCGATGACATAGAAGTTGATGGTCTGGGTGCGGCCCGGCGTGTTGCTGGTGCGGGCGATGGGCGCCTTCACCAGATGATTGATCAAGGACGACTTGCCCACATTCGAGCGCCCCACCAGGGCCACTTCCGGCAGCTGGTGCCGGGGCCACTGGTCTGGTTTCACCGCCACCGCCGCCAGCCGGGCGCGGCTCCAATTGATGCCGGTCTGTCGTGCAGACACGTCAAGGGCTGTCCTCCCACCAAGGCCGCTCCTCGGGCTGCGGCGGCAGCTGGTGGGGCACGTACGGCAGCTCCTCCAGCTCAGGCCCCGACGGCGAATCCGGCTGGCCCAGCCGCTCCGCCGGCGGCAGCTGCACGGCCGGCCGCACCGGCTCCGGCGCCAGCGTCAACTCCAGCACCTCGTCCATATGCTCTACCAGCCGGATGTCCAGCTTGCGGCGGATGGCCGCCGGGATGTCCTCCAGGTCCTTTTCGTTGTCCTTGGGCAAAAGCACGGTGGCGATACCCGCCCGGTAGGCGGCCAGCACTTTCTCCTTGATGCCGCCCACGGGCAGCACCCGCCCCCGCAGCGTGATCTCGCCGGTCATGGCCACATCGTGGCGCACCGGCCGGCCGCTCAAGGCGGAAGCCACCGCCACCGCGATGGCGATGCCCGCAGAGGGGCCGTCTTTGGGGATGGCACCTTCGGGGATGTGGATGTGGATGTCGCTGGCCTCGTGGAAATTCTCCGGAACGTCCAAGTACGCCGCCCTGGAGCGGATGTAGCTGAAACCGGCCTGGGCGGACTCCCGCATAACCTCGCCCAGCTTGCCGGTGAGCGTCAGCCGCCCCTTGCCCGGGATGACGGTCACCTCGATGGCCAGCACGTCACCGCCGTACTCGGTGTACGCGAGGCCGTGGGCCAGGCCGACCCGGTCTTCCTGCTCCGTTGGCGTGCGCAAAAATCGCGGTTGGCCCAGGTAGCGGGACAGATTGCCCACCGTGATGCGGATGGGCGTCTTGCCGCCCGCCACCACTTCCCGGGCCGCCTTGCGGCACAAGCTGGCCAGGGCCCGCTCCAGGCCCCGCACGCCCGCTTCCCGGGTGTAGCCGTCGATGATGCGGGCAATGGTCCGGTCCGACACCTGCAACTGCTCGGGCTTGAGGCCGTGCTCCTGGATTTGCTTGGGCAACAGGTGCCGGCGGGCGATGTGCAGCTTCTCCTCGTCGGTGTATCCGGGGATCGTGATGATTTCCATCCGGTCGCGCAGCGGCCGCGGGATGGCCCACAACACGTTGGCGGTGGCGATGAACAACACCTCCGACAAGTCGTAGGGCACTTCCAGGTAATGATCGGAGAAGCTGTGGTTCTGCTCCGGGTCCAACACCTCGAGCAGCGCGGCGGCCGGATCGCCCCGGAAGTCGCTGGTCATCTTGTCGATCTCGTCCAAGAGCAGCACGGGATTGCGGGTGCCGGCCTGGCGCATGGCCTGGAGGATCTTGCCCGGCATGGCGCCCACATACGTCCGCCGGTGCCCGCGGATCTCCGCCTCATCCCGCACCCCGCCCAGGGAAATGCGCACGAATTGCCGGTTGAGGGCACGCGCCACCGACCGGCCCAAAGACGTCTTGCCGACGCCCGGCGGGCCCACCAGGCACAGGATCGGCCCCTTAACCCCCCGGGTCAGCTTGCGCACCGCCAAGTATTCGAGGATCCGCTCCTTGACCTTCTCCAAGCCATAGTGGTCCTCATCCAGGATCTTCTCCGCCACCGCCAGGTCCAGCCGTTCCTGGCTCTTGGCCTTCCACGGCAGGGCCACCAGCCAGTCCAGGTAGTTGCGCACCACGACGGCTTCGGCCACCATGGGCGGCATCTTCTCCAGGCGCTTGACCTCGGCCAGCGCCTTTTCCCGGACAGCGTCAGGCATGCCGGCCTCTTCGATCCGCCGCCGGTACTCCTCCACCTCCGCCTGGCGCTCGTCCCGGTCGCCCAGCTCCTTTTGGATGGCCTTCAGCTGTTCCCGCAGGTAGTATTCTTTCTGGGACTTCTCCATTTGCCGGCGCACCCGCATGTGGATGCGCTTTTCCAGCTCCAGGATCTCCATCTCCCGGGTCAAAAGGACGCAGACGTGCTCCAGCTGATCCGTCAAGGCCGGCGTCGCCAGCACCGCCTGCTTGTCCTCAAGGCTCACCGGCAGCTGCGACGCGATGGTGTTCAATAGCCGTTCCGGGTCCTCGATGCTCAGCACCGAGCGGACGACCTCTTCGGGCATTTGCTTGCCCAGCTGGGCGTACTGCTGGAACAGGCGCCGGGTCGTGCGCACCAACGCCTCCAGCTGCGGCGCCGCCGCGAGCGGCGGCGCCATGAGCGGCGACACTAGCGCCTGGTAGAACGGCTCCTCCTGGTGAATGCGATCGATGCGCACCCGCTCCCGGCCCTCGATGAGCACCCGCAGTTGGCCTTCGGGCAGCTTCAGCACTTGCTTGATCTCGCACAAGGTGCCGACGGTGTGGATGTCGTCCGGCGACGGCTCCTGGACGCGGTCGTCCTTCTGGGCGGCCAGCACCAGGCGCCGGTCGGCCAGCATGGCGGCTTCCAGCGCCAGCACGCTGCGGGGCCGCCCCACCTCCAGGGGCGTCACGGTGTACGGGAACACGATCATACCCCGCAGGGGCAACAAGGGCACCAAGGGAGCAGGGGCAGTGCTGTGGGCGTGGGACTGTTCGTGCATGGGCGAGACACGTCCCCCCAACATAGCCCGGGTGTCGCTATCTTATGGGTTTTCGGGGGGACGGATATGATTCCTTGTGGAAAAAGCTAGGACGGCGTCGGACCGGCAGGTGCCGCAGGCAGCTTTCGGCATCGGGAATGCAAGGCGCCCACGCGCCGCGGGTGGGCGCCGGAGGACCTACGGGGAGGCACAAGGCGCGCCTGTGGGCAGTCAATTGCGTAGGGAAGGCAAGCGCCAGAGCGGCGAGGCGACGGGCTGCCGCCCGCCGCCGTTCGGTCAGTGGCCGGCGGCCCCCACCGCCGGCGCGGGCACGGGCTGGGGCACCTCGTGGTGGCCGCGACGGGCGCCGGCCGCGGCGTCTTCCTCCCGGGATGCGCCCGCCGCGCCGGCGGAGCGCCGGGTGTCCAGGGCCGGGCTGGGGCTCTCCCGGTCGACGACGGCGTGGGCGATGACCTCTTCGATGCGCTCCACCGCGATGACTTCCACCCCCACCGCGGCCGGGTCGTCAAACAGGGCCTGCCAGTTGTCCTTGGGGATGATGACGCGGGTCGCGCCCCCAAGCCGCGCCGCCTCGATCTTGGCCACGATGCCGCCCACCGGTTTCACCAAGCCGCGGATGGACACTTCGCCGGTCATGGCCACCCGGTTGTCCACCGGGGTGCGGGTGATGGCGGAGTAGATGGCGGTCACCATGGTCACGCCGGCCGACGGGCCGTCGATGGGCACGCCGCCCGGGAAGTTGACATGGATGTCGTAGTCGTCGGGGCGCACCCCCAGCAGATGGCGAAGCACCGTCAGCACGTTGTCCACAGAGCTGCGGGCCATGCTGCGCCGGCGCATGGTGACGCCCGGCCCGCCCATCTCCTCTTCCTCCATGATGCCGGTGATGACCAGCCGGCCACGCCCCGGCTCCACCGGCACCGCCGCGGCCTCCACCTCGATGAGCAAGCCTTGGTTGGGCCCCGCTACCGCGAGCCCGGTCACGCAGCCCACCTGCGGCTCGTCCGGGACGCGGCGGTCAGGGCGAGGCGTATACTGGCCGCTGTTGACCACCCACTCGATGTCCTGGCGGGTGATCCGGGACCGGCCCTCCGTCTGGACGACGCCTGCCGCGATCTGCACCATGTTGACGGCCTCCCGACCGTTGTGGGCGTACCGCTGCAGCACATCCAGGGCTTCGTCGTCGATGGGGAAGTTGATCTTGGCTGCGGCGTGGCCGGCGATGGTGCGGATCTCCTGCGGCGTCAGCGCCCGGAAAAAGATCTCTAGGCAACGGGAGCGAATGGCCGGCGGGATCTCGTGGGGCATGCGGGTGGTGGCGCCCACCAGGCGAAAGTCGGCGGGCAGGCCTT
>DATCKT010000133.1:0-7029 GCA_036562195.1 Limnochordales bacterium | reverse complement strand
TGCCCGGGTGCTCGGGTTGAGCGACGCCCAGATCTTCCGCCTCGTCGTCCTGCCCCAGGCGGCCCGGGTGATCATACCACCCACCGGCAACCAGTTCATTGGCATGCTCAAGCTGTCGGCCCTGGCTTCGGTGGTGGCGGTGCGTGACCTGCTTCAGACCGCCCAGCGCACCGCCAGCGCCAACTTCGACTATGTGAACACCCTGATCGCAGCGGCCGTTTACTACCTCCTGCTGACCACCGTCTTCGCCATGGCGCAGGAACGCTTGGAACGCCGCATGGACGTGACGGCTCGCCGCGCCCGCGACACTGCTGCTCGACCGGCGGCGGCCCGCGTGCCCGAACCCGAGGGGGTGGAATTGCGATGAACGACCGCGCCCAGCCCCTGCTGGAAGTCCAGGGCGTCCGCAAGACCTACGGCGGCGCCGAAGTGCTGCGCGGGGTGACGTTCCAGCTGGCGGAGTCGGACTCGGTGGTCATCATCGGCCCCTCCGGCTCGGGCAAGTCGACGCTCTTGCGCTGCGTCGCCGCCCTCGAGCCGGTGGACGAGGGTCAGATTCTCTACCGCGGGGAGCCCCTGCTGGCCGATCGGAAGACACGCCAGCGCATCCGCGGCGAGATCGGCATGGTGTTCCAGTCGTTCGTGCTCTTCCCGCACCTGTCGGTCATGGAAAACATCACGCTGGCGCCCGTCAGAGTGCGGGGTCTCAGCCTTCCGGAAGCCAGGGACACCGCCATGGCTCTGCTGGAGAAGGTGGGCCTCGCCGACAAGGCTTCGGCCTACCCCCACGAACTTTCCGGCGGGCAGCAGCAGCGGGTGGCCATCGCCCGGGCCCTGGCCATGAACCCCCGCCTCATGCTCTTTGACGAGCCGACGTCGGCACTGGACCCGGAACTCACCAAAGAGGTGCTGGACGTGATGGTTCGCCTGGTGGACGAAGGCATGACCGTGGTGGTGGTCACCCACGAGATGGGCTTCGCCCGCCGGGCGGCCAACCGCGTCATCTTCATGGATGCGGGGCTGATCGTCGAGGAGGGGCCGGCCGACGAGGTCTTCGAGCGGCCGCAGCACGAGCGGACGCGGCGCTTCTTGCAGCAGATCCTGAGCTACTGACGTCCTGGGGTGCCGTCCTGGACCGCCGCCCCACGGGGGCACGGCTGGGCCGGCCGGTCATGCGTACGACGAGCATCGGAGCTGACGACATGGACCGCGTGCGCCGAATCGAAATCTACCGGCTGCGGCTTCCGCTGCGCGAAGCGCTGCACCACTCCCGGGTCAACACGGCTTACCTGGACCAGCTGTTTGCGGTCCTGGAGACCGAGGAAGGGGTCACCGGCTACGGTGAGGTGCGGGGCAACGGCGCTTACGCCACGGGCGCCGACACCGGGGAACTGATCCACGGCTTGAGTCGGTGCGCGTCGCAGTTGAGCGGGTGCCCGCTGCACGAACTGTCGCGCCGCGTGATGGAACTGACCGCCCTTCCCGCGGCCGCGGCCCTGGTGGAGGGGGCGGCTCTCGACGCCGCCGCCCGGGCCGCCGGCGTTCCGGTCTGGCGCTGGCTGGGACTGGCCGAAACCCGCCCCCTGTCGACCCACGCCCACATCGGCTTCGCCGCACCGGACCACGCCGCGCGCCTGGCGCGCCGGGCCGCCGCCCACGGCGTGCACCGGTTCAAGGTGCGGGTGGGCTCGCCGGATCTGGCGGACGACGTGGCCAGGGTGGGCGCGGTGCGTGACGCCATCGGGGAAACGGCGGAGATCGCCGTGGACGCCAACGGCGCGTGGTCGGCCGCCCAGGCCGAGGAGGCCATGAGGGCCCTGGCTTCCTTCCGCCTTCTCTGGGTGGAGCAACCCACCCCGGCCGGCGACGACGAGGCGCTCCGCCGGGTGCGCCGGGCAAGCCCGGTGCCGGTGGTGCTGGATGAGACCGCCCGCAGTGTGGCCGACGTGGAACGCATCGCCCGCGAGCAGTTGGCCGACGGCATCAACATTAAGCTGGAAAAGTTCGGGACCGCGGCGGACGTGCTGCGGGCCGCCGACCTGGCGCGGGACGCGGGCCTCCTGGTGGAGGTGGGCCAGATGGACCAGGGGCGGCTGGGATGCGCCCTGACAGCCCACCTGGCGGCGGCCGCCCGCGCCGAGTACTGCGAGCTATGGGGATTCCAGAATGTGGCCGAGGACGCGGCCTCGGGCCTGGATCTGGTGGCCGGGTGCATCCACCTGACCGGCGCGCCGGGCCTGGGCGTCCAGGTCCGGTTAAGGGGAGCGGAGCGGGTGATGACCCTGTGTTGAAACCGAAGGTGGACGTCGTTGACCTGCTGCAGCGGCTGGTGCGCGTCAACACGGTGAACCCGCCGGGCAACGAACTGGAGGGCGCCAGGGCTCTGGCCCGCTGGCTGTCCGACCACGGCATCGAGGCGGAAATTGACGAGTTCCTCCCGGGCCGGGCCAACCTGACGGCCCGGGTGCGGGGCCGTGGCGACGGCCCGACCCTGATGCTCAACACGCATCTCGACGTGGTTCCTGCGGGCGACGGCTGGAGTCGCGACCCGCTGGCCGGAGCGGTGGAAAACGGCCGCGTGTACGGCCGCGGCGCCGCCGATTCCAAGGGTAGCCTGGCCGCCATGGCGGCCGCGCTGGTGACGGCCCGGGATGCCGGCGTCATCGCGCAGGGGGAACTGGTGCTGGCGGCCGTGGCCGATGAAGAGTCCGGGAGCGCGGGTGCCCGACACCTGTTGGGCCGCTGCCGGCCCGACGCGGTGATCGTGGGCGAGCCCACGGGGCTGCGGCTGGTCACCGCCCACAAGGGCAGCCTGCGTCCTGTGGTGGAGGTGCGGGGCCGCGCCGCCCACGCCGCACAGCCGCAGCTTGGCGCCAGCGCCGTGGAGGCCGCCGCCGACCTGCTGCGGGAACTGCGCGCCTATGCCGGGGACCTGGGCCGCAGGGCTCACCCGCTGGTGGGGCCGCCCACCCTGACGGCCGTGCTGGTGCAGGGCGGCGAGGCGCTGAACGCGGTCCCGGAGCGGTGCCGTATCACGTTCGACCGGCGGTTGATTCCCGGCGAAACCGAGCAGGGGGCCCTGGAGGAGTTCAAAGCCGTCCTTGCCCGGTTCGCCGCGGAACGGCCCGGCCTGGGAGTTGAGGTGGTGGACCTGGCGCCGAGCACCGGGGGGGCCTCGGAAACCGCCCCCGACCATCCCTTTGTTGCGGCGTGCCGTCGGGCGCTGCGGCGCATGGGTCAGACGGACGAACCCGCCGGGCTGGTGTTCAATTGCGACATGAGCCACTTCCATGCCGCGGGCGTTCCGGCGGTGGTGTACGGGCCCGGCAGCGTCGCCGTGATGCATGCCGCCGATGAGTACGTGGACATCGCCGACCTTGAGGCCGCCGTGGTCGGATACGTGGCCGTGGCGGCGGAGGTGCTGGGAGAGGGATCCACTTGAAAACACTGACCATCGCCGTCGCCCAGGCGCCGCCGGTGGCCGGGAACCCCGCCGCCAACGCCGAGACGGCCTGCGCCCTCCTGGAGCAGGCCGCGGCCCAGGGCGCTCGCCTGACCGTATTCCCGGAGTTGTTCCTCTGCGGCTACGACCTGGAGGGCATCGCCGCCGACCCGGACGGGTACGCCGTGCGCCTGGAATCCGAACCCCTGGCCCGTATCGCCCGGGCGTGCCGGGATACCGAGAGCGCCGCCATCGTGGGCGCCTGCCTGAGCGAGGAAGCGGGCCCTGCGGGGGGCGACATGAGCAGCGGCTCCGGCATCCTCACCAACGCCGCCGTGATCATCGACGCCGGCGGGGAGGTCCGGGCCGTTTACCGGAAGGTCCAGCTGTGGCAGGGCGAGCGGACGGTGTTCGAGCCTGGCGACCAATACGTGCTGGTGGACCTCTTCGGTTTCCGGGTGGGCGTGATGATCTGCTACGACGGGGGTTTTCCGGAGCATGCCCGCGCCCTTACCCTGGCCGGGGCCGAGATCATCGCCTGCCCGGCGGCCTTTGCCGTCGGCGACGAGCAGCGGCGCTACCGCCTCTACTTCCCGCAGCGGGCCCTGGAGAACACCGTGTACCTGGCGGTCAGCAACGCCGTGGGTGTCCAGGGCGGCCTGGCCATGTTCGGCGAGAGCGCCATCTTCGACCCTGCGGGCCGGCCCCTGGTGTCCCTGGGGGGAGGCCAGGGCGTGGGGGTCGCCGTCGTGGACCGCAGTGTCATCGCCGGCGTGCGGCGCGACCTTCCGTACCTGGCGGAGCGCCGCGCGGACCTGCCCCCACCCCAGCCAGACGCGGCACGATAAGGAGGCAAATCATGGCACCCAAATTCCCAGCAAGCGAGTTCGAGGGGCGGCTGCGCCGGCTGCAGTCCGCCATGGCCGAACAGGGCCTGAAGCTCTGCCTGATCCACACGCCGGAGAACATCTGCTACCTCACCGGCCACGAAACCCCGGGCTACTACGTTTATCAATGCCTGATTGTGCCCGTGGAGGGTGCTCCCGTTTTGGTGCTGCGGGAGACGGAGGTGGCCAACGCCGAGCAGTTCACCTATCTCGACCGTCTGGTTGGGTTCAAGGATTCGGAGGACCCGGTGACCCGCACGGTGGAGGCGGTGCGTCAGTTCGGCCTTGCCGGCGACAGCGTCGGCATCGAGGAGCGGTCCTGGTTCAACCCGCCCTACAACTACCGGCGCCTGCTGGAGGGCCTGGGCTCCCGGAGGGTCCAGGCGGTGGACAGCCTGGTGGCGGGGCTCCGGCTTATCAAGAGCCCCCTGGAGATCGAGACAATCCGGCAGGCGGCGCGCATCACCAACGCCGCCATGGCGGCGGCCGTGGCGGCGTGCCGTCCCGGCGTCCGGGAGCGCGACGTGGCCGCCGAGGCTATGGCCACCCTACTGCGTGAGGGATCCGAGTATCTGGGTATGGAACCGTTCGTGGCGTCGGGGCCGCGCAGCAGCGTGATCCACGCGTCCTGGAGCGACCGGGTGATCGAGCCCGGCGAACCGGTGCTGATCGAGATGGCCGCGTCCTTCAAGCGCTATCATGCGGCGCTGATGTACACCACCATCACTGGCCGCCTGTCCGGGCAACTGGAGCGCGTGGTTGAGGTCTGCCGGGAAGCCCTGGCTGCGACGCTGGAGGTGGTTCGGCCGGGCAACACCCCGGCCCAGTGCCACCGCACCTGCTGCGACGTCATTGAGCGCGGCGGCCTGCTGGACTACTACCGGAAGCGGACCGGGTACTCCATCGGAATCGCCTTCGCGCCCGACTGGGGCGAGGGCCACATCCTCAGCCTGGGACATGGGGAAGAGCGGCCGCTGGAACCGGGTATGGTGCTCCACGTGGTGCCCGCCATCCGCGTGCCCGGCGCTGGCGGCGCAGGGTACAGCGCCACGGTGCTGGTCACCGAGACCGGCCACGAGGTGCTGACTTCGTACAACCCGGGGGCGTGAACCGGCTGCCGGGGCGCACGACCCGGGCTCAGGCCAGCGCTGCACCTGTGCTGCCGGGTCCTCGAGTGCTGTCCCGAACAGGTTTGGGAAACGAGGGGGGCGGCTGCAGCCGCCCCCCTTCTGCTCCGGCTCAGCGTCTTTGGTCCACGGGCATAGAAGACAAGTTCTCCACAGCCTCTATCTCATTCGGTGGCCGATCGCAGTCGGAGGTCCTGCCGCTGTCTTCCTGCTGCCGGTTGGTCAACCGTTCGATGCATACGCGCAAACTGTGCCCTCCTACATTAGGTGGGCACGCCTGACTTCTGTTACCAACTGACGCACGAGTAAAGCCTGTATCAACAGGAACAAACCCCATACAATTCCTAGTCTTGAAAGGTTCAGGTTGAGATCTATATCTGGCAGCTCATATTCAGCTACACCCACCGGGATACCGAACAGGGTACGCCAGATGCCTACTCCTTCGGGTTCAATGGGCGGCTGATCGTTCGCGAGCCCTACTTCAATGATCTGCAGGTACGCTGGATTGATTTTGTAAATTGAATGGATTTGAACACGCAGGCGGTAGACCGCTTCCCGATGAAGTTCTGGATCAGCGATATCACTGCTCGTCGTATCCGGGAAAAGCAGGGGTAGCCCGAATGCAGCCACGGCCAGCACGAGCATCAGGCCCGCCAGCCAGTGCACCCGCTTCAGCCGCACTCCTGCTCACCCCTTGAAGCTCATGACACTTGTTCAACGCTAGTACCAGTATAACCCACCCCGGAACGTATCGTGAGCTATGACCTGGAAAAACAACCCGCACCGTCCAGGCCTGAAAGCCTTATCCGGTGCGGGCTTCGCGTTGCTCCGGGGGTGGGACTCGAACCCACGACCCGCCGGTTAACAGTTCACCCTGGCGCCTCCCGCGTCATCCCCGGCTATCCTCGAAAGCCTTGCCCTGTAAGCATTGGTAGCCTGTACGAATGCCTGTTTGTCCCCGCTATTATTGCTTAGTCCCTTCGGTTTTGCTTACACGATTGCTTACATGCCTCCGCCCCGGAGGACCGCTCGGCGCGCCGTGCACGGGGGTGGCACAGGTGCTCCATGAGGGTGCGAATCTTCGCACCGGCGCACCCGCGCGCACGACCCCCAGACCCGTACAGGGAAAAAGCGACGGGCGCCGTCGGTCTCACATCGCGGCGCCCTGGAGATCGAGACCCCCCTGGGGTCCAGGGCACGGCGAAGCCCCGGCTTATGGCGTCGCCGCCGGCCGGGGCTCCACCGCGCGCGAACTGCAGCCTTCGCCACGGGCCAGGTGGCGAAGCTTATGCGGCCTGCTCCACAATCAGGTGGGCGGCCTTGGGGTTCCGCACGTGCATGAGCCCGTTCACCTCGAACCGCAGGTTCGTGAGGTTCTGCTTGAAGCCGGTGAACGGGTCGGCCGCCACCCGCAGGACGCCCCGATACCACACGCCCAGGGCGCGGCTGTCGATCAGCACCGGAGGTTCACCATGGCCGGCCCGCTCCACAACCCGCAGCCCCCACAGGGGTGACGCAACGCCCGTCTCGCGGCTCGGGTGCGCGTAATCACCGGTGCCGGGCTGCTTAAACA
>DATCKT010000333.1:0-4108 GCA_036562195.1 Limnochordales bacterium | reverse complement strand
GTTGAACACCGCGTGGGCGATTATCAGGTTCTCGATCCGGCCGAAGAAACCGATGGCGTAGAAGAAGGACACGTACGCCACGCCCATGATGACCGGCGGCAAGAACAGCGGCAGCATCCCCAGGCGGCGCCAAAGCTCTCCGAACCGCACGGGGTAGCGATCCAACACCAGAGCCAGGATGAGCGCCATGGCAGTCGCCAAGAGACTCGACGCACCGGCCACCACCAGGCTGTTGCGGATGGCGTCCAGCCACTGCGAGCTGGTGAACAGGGTCTCGTACCAGCGCCAGCTGAAGCCTTGCGGCGGGAACGTCATGAACCGGCCGGGATGGAACGAAACGGCCGCCAGGATCAACAGCGGCACGCCCAGGAACACCAGGACCAGCCAAAACGCCAGCCGGACGGACCACACGATGGGATCCCGGTAGCGCACCCCGCGCCCGTTCACCGCCGCTCACCCCCCTCAGCCGCCACCCGGCTGCCAGCGTACGGGTTTACGCGGGTGATGCCTACCAGGCGTCCCGTAAGGTAAGCCAAAAACCCCAGCACCGCCAGCAGGATGACCGACATGGCCGCGCCAAAGGGCACATTGGATTCGTTCATCACCTGGTTGGTGATGATCACCGGCATCGTCCACTGGGCGGGCTGGCCGAGGATGCTGGGTACCACGTAGTTGCCCATGGTTAGCAGAAACACCATCACCGTCCCGGCCGCCGCCCCGGGGAGCGACAGCGGCAGCACCACGTGCACGAAGGTACGCCACGGCCGGGCCCCCAGGTTCATGGACGCCTCCTCCATGGACGGGTCGATGGCCTTGAGGGAGCCGTACAGCGACAAGATCATGAAAGGCAGGAACACGTACATCAGCCCCACGACGGTCGCCACCGGACCCGGCGCGTAGCCGACGGGCTGTTCCGTTAGACCCAGCCACACGAGTACCCGCCCAATGCCGCTGGTGGCCGACAGGAGCACCGACCACGCGTAGGAGCGCACCACGTAGGTGAGCCACAAAGTGCTGATGGCCAAGGTCAGCCCCACCTTGCGCCAGAAGGGCGACGCCAACCGCACCAGATAGTAGGTGAAGGGGTAGCCCGCCAGCAGGCACAACACGGCATTCAGCGCCGAAATCTCCAGAGTGTAGACGAGGCGGTCCCGGTACAGGCCGCGCGAGAAGGCGCGGACATAGTTCTCAAGCGTAAAGGCCGGCTCCCAGCCCGCACCAGGGATGTTGCGGTAAAAGCTGACGACGACCATCATGAGCAGCGGGATGACGAAAAAGACGATCAGCATCCCCACGGGAAACACCAACAGCGCCCTGGCCCAGCGCGCGGTGCGCTCCACCGGGACGGTCTCGCCCGTCGCCGGAGCCGGGACCGTTTTGAGGCTCGACGGACCCGTGCTCACTGCCACAGCACCCGGGCATCCCCCGGCTCCACCCGCACCACGGCTTTGGTCCCCTGGCCCAGGGGCACCGCCTGCCCCCGCTGGTAGGTGCAGATGAGCTCCCGGCCGCCGGCGGTGAACAGGTGATATTCCACCAGCTCGCCGACGAACCGGATCATGTCAATGGTGACGGGAATGCTGCTCGACTCAGCGGTCGCGCCCGCACCGCCGGCACCTGCCTCAGCCGGCGCGCCGGGATCCGCCCCGGTTTCCGGGCCTGCTGCCGCGAGACGGAGAGCCTCGGGGCGCACGGACACCGTCACCGGGCTCCCCGGGGACAGCGCTTCTGGCGGTGCGCCGTTGGTCTTGGGCGGCCGGCCCAAGATCTCAAACCCCTCGTCGGTCCGCACACGGACCCACTCGCCTGTGCGGCCGAGGACCCGGCCCTTGAACAAATTGGTCATGCCGACGAACCCGGCCACAAACACCGTGGCCGGCTCCTCGTACACCTCTTGCGGGGTGCCCACCTGCTCCACCCTGCCGTTGCGCATGACCGCCACCCGGTCGCTCAGGGTCATGGCCTCCCGCTGGTTGTGGGTGACAAAGACGGTGGTAATGCCCAACCGCTGCTGCAAGCGGCGCAACTCCACCTGGAGTTCGTCCCGCAACTTGGCGTCCAGGGCGGCGAAAGGCTCGTCCAGCAGAAAGATGGACGGGTTCACGGCTAGGGCGCGGGCAAAGGCGACCCGCTGCCGCTGGCCGCCCGACAGCTGATGCGGGCGCCGCTGCTCAAAGCCGGCCAGATGCACCAGGGCCAGCATCTGCTTGGCCCTGGCTTCGGCCTCCGGGCGCGGCACGCCCCTCATGCGCAGGCCATACATGACGTTTCCCAGCACGCTCATGTGGGGAAAAAGGGCCAGCGACTGGAACACCATCCCCGTGTCCCGCTCGTAAGGAGGCACCCGGGTCACGTCCTTGCCGCCGATCAGCACTTGACCCGAGTCAGGCTGTTCAAACCCCGCGATCATGCGCAGGGTGGTGGTTTTGCCGCAACCGCTGGGGCCCAGCAGGGTCATGAACTCGCCCGACTGGACCGTCAGCGACACGCCCTCCACCGCCTTGACACCGCCCGGAAACGTCTTGGTCACGTGCACCAAATCGACCCGGCTCACGCCGACTTTGACCTCCCCTGCTGCTGCCGACAAAGGGGCGGGCTTGTTGCGCGCCCGCCCCTCCGCTAGGTTGCGTGAGTGCTGCGATGCGGCCGGCTCCCCACTCCCGGGTCACTACGCCTGCACGTTGGTGACGATAAGCTCCTGCCAGCGCTCGTTGATCCAGTCCTCCCAGTCCAGGTAGATGTGGTACTGGGGGACGATCGAGCCCTCGGCGCCGGGGCCGATGACCCGCTCGCGGATATCGTCGGGCACCGTCACGAGCTCTGAGCGGATCGTCGGGATCGTGTACAGGTAGGTCGTAATCCGCTGCTGCACGTCAGGCCGGAGCGAGTAGTTGATGAAGGCCTCCGCCTCCTCCTTGCGGCTGGAGGTGCGCAGGATGACCCACTCGCCCCGGTCCACCACGGGCCCTTCCACCGGGAAGACGGACCGCACCGGCAAGCCCTCGTCGACAAGCACCTGGGTGACGTCGTTGTATAGCTGGCCGATGGGCACCTCGCCGCTGACCAGGGCCTGCTGGAAGGTAGCCTCGCTCATGTACCACATGCGCACATGTGGCCGCACCTCGGCCAGCTTCCGCATAACCTCCAGGACGCCGTCTTGGGTTTGCAGGATCTGTGGGCCGCCAAAGAATGTATGGGCCGTGATTTCCAAGAGGAAGCTGTTGTTGGCGTGAGCCAGGAGGCCCAGCTGACCGCTGTAGACCGGGTTCCACAAGTCGCTCCAGCTCGTGGGCGGGCGGCTGACAAAGCGGGTGTTGTACACCAGGTTTATGTACCACGCCACGGCCGCCACCGACACAAGCCCGTCGTCGCTGTAGCGCCGCAGCTCCTCGGGGACATTGGCCACGTTGGGCACATGGCGCTCGTTGTAGGGGTGCCAATACCGCTCCCGCATGCCGCGGATGACCCAGCTGGAGGCCAGCATCACCACGTCCACAGGTGCCTGGCCCTGCTCCACCGCCCCGCGCAGCTGCGCGTACATCTCCGGGCCCGTAGGCGCCGGCCGGGATTCCACGGCGATGCCGGTGTCCCGCCGGAATGGGGCGAAAAGTACTTCGTCCAGAACTTCTTTAAAGACGCCGCCGTACACCGCCACCTGCAAGGGCCGCGCCTGGGCTTTGACCCAGACATGAGGCACTGCCGACAACACGGTCGCGCCCGCCACCGCGGCACCGGCCCGCTTGAGCAGCGTCCGCCGCGTATAGCGCGATCGTTCCATCCATCGCCCACCTCCCGCGCTGCTTCTTGCCGTATGGATTTTGCTTGGCTGGAACCTCAGCGTTTGACGTCTACCTGCGCCCTGCGCCAATAGCACGCCCCGCGCAGGTCGCGGCTCGCGGCGGCATGTTCGCCAGACGCGTGCGATTGATCGGGCGTTTCGACAGGATTTGGCAATTGTCCTGCCGGAGGGCTATGTATACCAAGCACCCGAGCGACGGACACCCCCGGTCCTCCGCCGCCCGCTGTTGCCCCGCGCCCGGCGGCCGGGTTACGATAAGTTTAAGCCGCGGGCGGCGCGAGCGCCGGCGCGAGCTGGATGGAGGTCAGC
>DATCKT010000325.1:0-3302 GCA_036562195.1 Limnochordales bacterium | reverse complement strand
CACGCGGGCGGCGGACCTGATTTATCTGGGGCTGTACGCGCTGCAGCACCGGGGCGAGGAGAGCTGCGGCATGGCCATCTCCGACGGGACCCAGGTGCGTTTGGCCAAGGGCATGGGTCTTGTGCCCGACGTGTTTGATCGCGAGCGGCTCGCCGAGCTCCCGGGTTCCATGGGCATCGGGCACGTGCGCTACTCCACCACCGGGGCCTCCATGGCGGTGAACGCCCAGCCCCTTTTGGCCTACACCAGCCACGGGCCCGTGGCCGTCGGCCACAACGGCGACCTGGTCAACGCCCGGGAGCTCAGGGCCGAGCTGCAGCGGCAAGGGTCCGTGTTTCAGACGAGCACGGACTCGGAAGTGATCCTGAACTTGTTCGCCCGCTACGCGGACGACGACCCGGACACGGCCGCGGCGCGGACCATGGCCGCCATCCGGGGCGGCTACGCCGTGGTCATGCTCACCCGGGACCGGCTGCTGGCGTTCCGGGACCCTTACGGCATCCGGCCTCTGTGCTGGGGCAAGGCGGGCGACGTGTGCATCGTCGCCTCCGAATCGTGCGCGCTGACGGCGCTGGGCGTGGAAGAGGTGCACGAAGTGGCCCCGGGCGAGCTGCTCTCCGTAGACGCTTCGGGAATGCGCCGGCGGCGACTGGCGAGGGCGCCGCGGGACCGCGCGCCTTGCGCGTTTGAGTACATTTACTTCTCCCGTCCCGACTCGGAGCTGTGGGACCGCAACGTGCACCTGGTGCGCAAGGCCATCGGGCGACGCCTGTACCAGGAGCGGCCCGTGGAGGCCGACGTGGTCATCGCGGCGCCCGACTCCGGCACCTCCGCCGCCATGGGTTTCGCCGAAGCGGCGGGCATCCCGTTTGAGATCGGCCTGGTGAAAAACCGGTACGTGGGGCGGACGTTCATCCACCCCGACGAGAGCGTGCGCCCCTTGGCGGTCAAGGTGAAACTCAATCCCAACCGCCACGTGCTGAAGGGCAAGCGGGTGGTGGTGCTGGACGACTCCATCGTGCGGGGGACCACGTCCCGGCGCACGGTGGCCCTGGTGCGGGAGGCGGGCGCGCGGGAAGTGCACATGTACGTGGCGGCGCCGCCGCTGTTGCATCCGTGCCACTACGGCATCGACATCTCGTCGCGGCGGGAGCTGATCGCCGCCCAGCGCAGCATCGAGGAGATCCGGGAGTTCATCGGGGCCGACTCCCTGTACTACCTGAGCGTGGAAGGCCTGTGCGAGGCGGTGGGGGTGCGCCCGGACCAGTTGTGCCTCGCGTGCATGACGGGCGTGTACCCCGAGCCGGTGCCGGACGAATGGGCGGAGCACAAGCACGCCCTGGAGGGGATTGAGCACTGTGGCTGAGGAACTGACCTACAAGGCCAGCGGGGTCGACATCGAGGCCGGCTACCGGGCGGTGGAAAAGATCAAGGTTTTGGCCCGGGCCACCCTGGGCCCGGAAGTGCTGCTGCCGCCTGGGGCCTTCGGCGGGGCGTATACGCTTGGAGACGGGCCCGACGCGCCGGTGTTGGTGGCCGGCTGCGACGGCGTCGGCACCAAGCTCAAGGTGGCCTTCATGACCGGGCGGCACGACACCATCGGCATCGACGCGGTGGCCTATTGCGTCAACGATATCCTTTGCCACGGCGCGCGGCCGTTGTTCTTCCTGGACTACGTGGCCGTGGGCAAACTGGACCCCGATCAAGTGGAGGCCATCGTCCGCGGTGTGGCCGAAGGCTGCCGCCAGGCCGGCTGCGCGCTCTTGGGCGGCGAGACGGCGGAGATGCCCGGGTTTTACGCGCCCGGCGAGTACGACGTCGCCGGCTTCGCTGTGGGCGTCGTGCCCAGAAACCGGTTGATCGACGGCCGGCGCGTCGCACCGGGCGACGCCATCATTGGCCTCGCGTCCACGGGCCTGCACAGCAGCGGCTACTCCCTGGCCCGCCGGGCGCTCTTGGAGCACGCCCGCCTGCCGCTGGACGCCGTGGTGCCGTCCCTGGGCCGGACGCTGGCCGATGAGCTTTTGGAGCCCACGGCCATCTACGTGCGGCCGGTGTTGAGCCTGTGCGAAGCCTGCGACGTGCGGGGCATCGCCAACATCTCCGGGGGCGGTCTGCCGGAGAACTTGCCGCGGGCCATGGCTCCCGGCACCCGGGCGCGCCTTGAGTGGGGGCGGTGGCCGGTACCGCCCGTTTTTGACCTCATCCGCGAGGCGGGTCGGGTGAGCCGGCGGGAGATGCTGCGCACCTTCAACCTGGGCGTCGGTATGTGCGTCATCGTGCCCGCGGACCAGGCGGAGGCGGCCGTGGCCCACTTGGCCGGCCACGGGCAGCGGGCGTGGGTCATCGGCCGGGTGGTGGCGGGCGAACCCGGCGTCGACGTGGTGGGCTACGAGGACGGAGCGGCATGAGCCAGGCGGGCGGTACTCCACGGGCGCCGGGCGGGCTTATCCGGCTCGCGGTCATGGCATCCGGGCGCGGCACCAATTTGGCGGCTATCCTGGCGGCGGTGGCCGCCGGCCGGGTGGCGGCCCAGCCGGTGCTGGTCCTCTCGGACAACCCTGCCGCGCCGGCCTTGGACATCGCCCGGGCCCACGGCATTCCCACCTTTGCGGTGGCGCCCCGGGACGCGGGCGGGCGCGCCGCGTTCTTTCGCCTGGTGGAAGCGCAGCTGGTGGACGCGGGGGTGGATCTGGTCGCCCTGGCCGGCTTCATGCGGCTTCTGCCCGCGGCGCTGGTGCAGCGGTTTCGCTGGCGGATCCTCAACATCCACCCGTCGCTTTTGCCCGCCTTCCCAGGGCTGGACGCGCCGCGGCAGGCGTTGGAGTACGGGGTGCGGGTGAGCGGCTGCACGGTCCACTTCGTCGACGAGGGCATGGACACCGGTCCCATCGTCCTGCAGGCGGCGGTGCCGGTGCTGCCCGACGACACGGTGGAGAGCCTCACGGCCCGCATCCAAAAGGAAGAGCACCGCATCTACCCGGAGGCCATCCAGCTGTTTGCCGAGGGCCGTTTGCAGGTGGACGGCCGCCGGGTGCGGATTCTTTCCGTTCCGAATGCGGCTCGGGTCCCGGATGCGGCAGGCGCCCCGGGGCCGGGGGCCCTGCGGCAGGCCTGAGCCGGGATCGGAGGCGGTTGGACGGCACGCGGCTGGACAGCATGCCGCTGGACACATTGGAGGACATGGTTTTGGGCAGCGTGGCCCGGCGCCGCGCCGGGCGGGTTGCCCGGCAGGAGGATCGACCATGACGGTGCAGACGCAGAGCGCGGGGCGACGGCGCGCCCTCATCAGCGTGTCGGAC